>CAZGRF010000238.1:0-6131 GCA_964527825.1 uncultured Pirellulales bacterium | reverse complement strand
CGCAGATCAGCAGTGTGCGTGGCCCGTCCTTCAACGGGCACGCGTAGCAGCAATTCTCACATTTTCGCGGCAAGCCGCTCTTCGTCCGCATGGGCAGACTCACAGCGCGCCGCGAAACAACTTCGCGGCGCCGCCGGCCCATCCCACCTGGTCGCGGCACGTCGCGGCCCCAACGCCGCTACAGCGCTCTCCATAGAAGGAGGGTGTTGCGTGTTTTGAACGAAAAATGCGCGGCTCTTCGCCGCGCGTCTCGATGTAAGTCGCTGGCAGAGAAGGAATAAAAAAAACTTGCTCCGCGGGCGTTTTCACATATAAAGTGTTGCCTGAATTGAACGAAATTGGGGCTGCTGAAGTCTCGTCACCACCGCAGGAGGAGTTTTTCCCAAAGTGGGTTCGCCTCTGTGCCGATGGCATGGATGTTCAGGCGCGGACGGAGCGTGCGCAGACTTGGAGGTGCGCGCGCCAAGAAACTGCCGTTGCGGCGCTGGAAATGGACCTTTGCTACAGGAGTTCAGTCATGATCAGATCGCAACTGAAGCCATCTCTCACCTGGTTCCCTCTGCTGATCGTCAGCCTGCTGTGCCTCACCGCGGCCGGACAGATCGAAGACCCCAGTCTATTTCCGGGCATGTGGTATCGCATCAACATCGACACTAACGGCGACTACATCGGCGGCGACGGCGACGGTTACGGCGGCGGGACCTGGTACGATTATCCCGACAGCGATTGGTATCGGATGTGGTACTACAACGGGCCGTACGACACGACCCGCAAAGGCGAGCTGGACTTCTGGGCCTACATCATGCCGCTCGACACGTCGAAGTCGTCGTCCGTCGAGATCAAATTCAACTGGACCACGCCGGCGTGGTCCGCGCTGGGTCTGGGCCGTCCGCCGCTGCCGGGAGACGTTCCGCTGGCCTCGGATGAAGCCCCATACATAGTGGAGAGACACCATCACGACTTCAGCAACGTGTTCGGGTTCGAGAGTATCGAGCCGCGGAGGTTTGCGACCATCGAAGACTACAATCCGGAGTGGGTCGCCATCGCCATTCGGGGACGCAACATTCGCGTTTATCGTTGGGCCATTCATGAATGCCTGCCGAAAGACTCGGCGAAAGGCGCTTGCTGCAATTATGCCACCGGAGATTGCTTCATAGGTTACGAGAGCGACTGCACGCCGCCGTACACGTGGCTTGGCGCCGGCAGTACGTGCGACCAGTGCACGACGCCGGCGACGCTGGACTTCGGCGATGCGCCGGATCCGACGTATCCCACGCTGCTGACCCATAACGGCGCACGTCACACCATCGTGGCAGGCATCTTCCTGGGCCAAGGCGTGGATGCGGAGACAAATGGACAACCGAATCAGACCGCCACAGGCGACGACGGCAAGGGAGCAGACGAAGACGGCGTCGCGTTTACGTCGGCGATCCAGCCGGGCCAAGCGGCGAGCCTCGACGTGACGGCGTCCACTCAGGGCTATCTCAATGCCTGGATGGACTTCGACGGCAACGGCAGCTTCTCCGGCGCCGCCGAGCAGATCTTCGCCGATCGACTGCTGTCTCCCGGCGTCAATCACCTGACGTTCGCCGTGCCGGCGGCTGCGGCTGAGGGCACAACGTTTGCGCGATTCCGCTTCAACTCGCGCGGGCTCGTCAGCTACGACGGCCTCGCCTCCGACGGCGAGGTCGAGGACTATCGCGTCTCGATCGCCAAGGGATTCGACCCGCAGCCGACGTCGGGCTTGACAGCCGCACGGTGGAATCAGCCTCCGTCCCTTGTGGACGAGGCCGATCCGTATTTGTTCGACGGGTTCACCGTCCCGTCCGGCTTCGACCTGCACCAAATCGTTGCCGATGATTGTCAATTCGAGGACGACCGGCCGATCACCGGCGTCCACTGGTGGGGGTCGTTCGACGGATGGACCCAGCCTCATCTGCCGCCGGTGCTGCCGCTGGCTTTCCACATCGGCATCTGGTCCGACGTCCCCGATCCGCAGCCGGGCAATCCGAACACGTTCAATCATCCCGGCACGCTGCTTTCAGAAACCTACTGCACCACTTGGACGTGGGCGGTGGCAGGCTTTCAGCAGGCCGACAAGGGCGGCTCCGGCGAAACGTGCTTCCTGTTCTCGCAGGCGCTGTCTCAGGACCAATGGTTCTATCCGACCACCGGAGCGGTCGGCGGAAGTCCCGAGTCCACGTTCTACTGGGTCAGTATCGCCGCGGTCTACGACCTCGAGAATTCGCAGCCGGAGCACGCGTGGGGTTGGATGACGCGCGTCCACCAATCCAGCGCGTCGGCCACCCTCATCCAAGGGATCTCCCCGGCGAGTGCGAGCCCGTGGCCTCCTACGCCGGGCGCGCAGTGGAGCTACGGCACGCTTGTCCAGGACAGCACGAAGCTCCCCTGGGATATGGCTTTCCAACTGACGACATACGAATCGCCGTATCAGGCCGGCGGCACGGAGAAGTCCGCCCAAACTCCGTGAACCGGATCACAGCGCCCGAGGTCCCACAGGGCCCGCAAGGCCTGTCGTCCGCCAAGCCGCCGAACGATGCCGTCCCGCGTGCCGCCGTTTGCAGGGTCTCATAAGATTCCTGCCAGCTTCCGCAGAGGCCCCAAACCGGCCGCAGAACCGCGTCCACGACACTGCTGAAGGCAGCGCCCGGCCTTTTCACGTCAAGTCCTGCTCTTTTTGGTGTAGGAATTCGCGTTACGGACCGATGCCAGATTGGAACTATACGTTAGTAATCCTGCCTCAAGGGGCGGTCAAACCACTCGCAGGTGAGTGTTGTGTGGCTTCATTTTTGGGAGGTTAGTCATGAACGGGCTGAGAGATTTGTTCACCAGGCAGCGGATAGTCGCGATCATACTGGTCCTTTGCGCGGGATTGGGTTCGGCCCCGGCCGGGGAGACCAAACCCGCCGCGGACAGAGACTTTGGCGATGCCCCCGAAGGGGCGCTCGCCTATCCGTCATCCGGCGTCATCGGGCAGTTTCCGACCTGCATCGGCGTAGGCCCGGCTGCCTGGATCGAACACGACAGTCAAGGACTGTACTTCGGCCCGAAAGTAGATATCGAGGCCGGCGGCAATGCCGGCATGTGCCCGGCTTTCAATCCCGACGCTTACAATCACGATGAGGGAACCAGCGACGGCGATGCCGGCCTGATACAGCCCCGAGCCTACACGATCAAGGGCGCCGTCGGCTCCGAAGACGTCTACCCGCTGATCTACTTCGGGCTTGAGACCCTCGGATCGGCTTGCCTCTCCTACGGTTGGGGCACCACTCTCGACATTGAGGTGCACAACCGAAGAACCGACCTGAAAGAGGCTTACGTGAACGTGCTGATGGACTGGAACCAGGACGGAAAATGGCAGGACTCGGCGCTCTGCTCGTATGGTGACGTGCCCGAGCACGCCTTGGTCAACTTCCCCGTGCCCAGCGGGTACAGCGGCCCGCTCTCGGAACTGAGTCCTCCCAACATCCAGCTTGGGCCGTCTGCCGGCTATGTATGGAGCAGGTTCACCATCAGCGACCGAAAGGTCGCGGAACGGTGGAACGGCGACGGCGTCTTCACGGACGGGGAGACCGAAGACTATCTCCTGCGCGTGGGAGAGCCGTTGTTCTTCTGCGACTGGGAGGAGGGAGAGCCCAACAAGATGCACTGGCCTCAGTTGGCCGATCTGCGCGCCACCGGGCTGGCGGTCGACACGTTCGAGACGATCCTGGCCGAGGACTTCCAATGCGACGAGACCGGGCCGATCACCGACATTCACTTCTGGGGATCTTTTGTCGACGACGCCCTGCCGGTCCACGGCCCCGACAGCCTCAAATTCAAGGTCAGCATCTACTCAAACCAGCCGGCGGACGACATAGTCAAGTGGAGCCGACCTGGTCAACTGCTCTGGAGCAAAGAGATCCTGCCCTTCACCTACGACGTAAGTCAGGTGACCGGCGTCTACCGCCAGGGTTGGTTCGATCCGGCCAGCAAGTTCTATGAGGCCTCCAATCACAAGCGATCCTACCAGTTCAACATTTGCCTGCAAGAAGAGAAAGAGCTCTTCACCCAACGACGCGGCACGATTTATTGGATCGCGATCGAAGAGATGCCGGAAGAGGACGCGCCTTATGTCTTCGGATGGAAGGCCACGCAGAATATCCTGCAGTGGAATGACAGTGCCGTATGGCGCCATCCGGACCTCGGATGGTTGCCTATGAGCTATCCCAGCGGGCACGATTACGAAGGCAAGGCGCTCGATCTGTCCCTCGTCATCACCGGGGAGACTCTGGCAGACATGGACTTCGGCGATGCGCCCGACCCGACGTATCAAACCCTGGCGATCTCTGACGGCGCGCGCCACACGATCGCCCCGAGAGTGTACTTGGGCAGCCGCGTGGATGCCGAAACCGACGGACAGCCCAACGCGACTGCCACCGGCGACGACAATGACGGGACCGACGATGAAGACGGCGTCGTGTTCGTATCCGCCTTGACGCCGGGCGAAGCCGCCGTCGTCGAGGTGACGGCCTCGGTTACAGGGGCGCTCAACGCCTGGCTGGATTTCAACAGCGACGGTGACTGGGATGACGCCGGCGAGCACATCTTCACGGATGAAACGCTCGCGCCGGGTCTCAACACGCTCGGGTTTGTCGTGCCTGCCGATGCGATGCCCGGCTCGACCTTCTCGCGTTGGCGCTTCAGCACGATGCGCGGTCTGCGCTACACCGGCTTGGCGACTGATGGTGAAGTGGAGGATTACGCGGTACGCATCGAGGACGTGACGATCCCCGGTACACCCGCCGTCGAGCACCTGAAATGGTCGCAACCGCCTCTCGAACAAATGCCCGGCTCGAACGCACCGGTCTACTGCGGATGGGACGAGCCTTCATATACCAGCAAGCCTCTGCAAACAACCTACAGCTCGTGGACCATGGTGGCCGACGACTTCCGTTGCTCGGGCCGCATGCCGGTGGCATCCGTTCACTGGTGGGGCGGCTATCAGGCCTGGGGCGGTGACGAAGCGCCGAGCATCCGGCCGCAGTCCTGGCGCATCGGATTCTGGAGCAACATCCCGGCCGATGCGCGCTATCCGTACAGCCGGCCCGGCGACCTGCTCTGGGTGGTGAACGCGTCGGCCGACAGAGTCGAAGAGCGGCGCGCCGGCACCGAGGCCTTCCCAAGCCAGCGTTCCAACACCTGCTTCGAATACCTTCTCAAGCTCGATTCCTCCGAGTACTTCTGGCAAGATAAGTACGTCACTGCGGACGTGGACGATCCGATCTTCTGGGTGAGCATTACCGCCGTCTATACCGGCTCGCCCGGACCGGGCTACATCTGGGGGTGGAAGACCCGCCCGGAACCGTGGATGGACGCAGCCGTGAAGTTCGAGTTCCGACGGGACGACTTGCGCGCGGGGATCACCGCTGACCCGACAAGCGTGCAGCCGATCACGAACTCCCTCGTGTGCGAGCGGCTCGACACGTACGATATGGCGTTCGAGCTGGACACCGATCCCGACTACATCAAGTGGGAGCAGCCCTTTACCGGCATCCGCCAGTGGCCGCACTATGAGGATGAGCAGTCGCTCGCAACCTCGGGCACCGCTGATACGATCAAATGGCTCCAGGACCCTGATCTGACCACCACGGGCATGGATGTGGACATCACCAGAGACATCCCGCCGACCTGGGCGGCCCAGTTGGCTGCCGATGACTTCGAGTGCACGACGACCGGTCCTGTCACCGGCATCACGCTTTGGGGCTCGTGGTACCACGACGTTCTGTCGAGCGGCAATCCCGCGAACGCCACGTTCACCCTGAGTATTCGCGAGGACATCCCCGCGAACCAGAGCTCGACGGGCTACAGCATGCCCGGCAAGGTCCTGTGGCGCAAGGAGTTCGCGCCAGGTACGTTCGAAGTCGAAAACGCCGCAGCACAGACCCAGAGCTATTACAGCCCGGGCAACGAGACCTTCGAGGCCGGAAACCACCTGATGGTCTACAAGTATACCTTCGACATCGATCCGAAGGAGGCCTTCGAGCAGACCGGCACCTCGAAGAACCCGACGATTTACTGGCTGTGCGCTCAGGCCTATCTGATCCACTCGCCCGGCAGTGTCGCGACAC
>CAZGRF010000237.1:0-6138 GCA_964527825.1 uncultured Pirellulales bacterium | reverse complement strand
CGTCTATCGCCCAAAAGGCTGCGAAAAACTAAAGCTGCTGCTGAAAAACTACTCGTTGAGCGACGACATTGCATTTCGATTCTCCAACCGGCACTGGGTCGAGTGGCCGCTCACAGCAGGAAAGTTTGGCCAGTGGATCAGTGCCGTCAATGGAAATGGCAACGTGGTCAACCTCTTCATGGACTACGAGACATTCGGTGAGCACCAGTGGGAGGACACCGGCATCTTCGATTTCATGCGTCACGTCCCCGACGAGATCCTCAAGAACCCCGACAACAACTTCAAGACGCCCAGTGAAGTAGCCGCCAGCTACGATCCGGTCGACGAGGTGGATGTGCCACACGTGATCAGTTGGGCCGACACAGAACGCGATCTGTCGGCTTGGCTCGGCAATCCTATGCAGTCGAACGCGATTCACGAGTTATATCGCCTTGAGAAGAAGATCAAGAGAGTCAATGATCAGCGCATCCTTTCTGACTGGCGCAAGCTACAGGTATCGGACCATTTCTACTACATGTGCACGAAGTTCTTTGCGGACGGTGACGTGCATAAGTACTTCAATCCGTATGACTCGCCATACGATTCCTACATCAACTTCATGAATGTGCTGGACCATTTGCAGAGACGTTGTACGCTCCCGGATGCTGAATCCGACCTGGCGGGCGGGGCGCGGATGTCTTTGGCGAATTGACCATAGCGCGGGGGATGTGGTGAGAGTCTTCGTAGAGGTCGGTTGGGGGACAAGCACGTTCGGGGAAGGGGCACTATGCTGACTCTGCAAGGGGAGCAGACGAACCGAATCGTCGACCTTTCCGCAAGCCAGCGAAGTGCGGACGAACTGCTGGCTTATGAATGGCTCCTTACCAACGAGCGGGGCAGCTATGCCTCTTCTACCGTTCTGGGTTGCAACACGAGCAGTTACCACGGTTTGCTGATCGGGGCGCTCGACCCGCCGGTCAATCGGATTATGGCCCTGTCGAATTGCCTGGAGATGGTGATCTGCGGGCGAAAGGTCTTTCACCTGTCCACGTTCGAGTTCGCAGATAAGCTCGCCCCGTCTGGGTACAAGCACCTGCGTCAATTCTACCGCGACACCGGGGCGCATTTCCTCTATGATCTGGATTCGCTCCAAGTCGAGAAGGCTGTCTATCTCGTCCGCGATGCTGACGTGATCGTTCTGGAGTACACGTTCTCCAGGGTCGAGACACCCATCGATTTTGTTTTGCGTCCGTTTGTCGGACTGCGCGATTTCCACACACTGCAGAAATCTTATGCGCCTCTAGGATGTGTGCGTACCAAATCGGGGTTGCTGGTCCGCCATGAGGTGGCGGGTAGCTGCGAATTGCTGATGGACTGCGCCGACACGAGGTTCGAGACCGATCCGCAGTGGTGGTTCAACTTCACCTGCCGCATCAATTGCCAGAGGAAACAGCATGCCTCTGAAGACCTATGGACGCCGGGCTTCTTCAAAGGACGGGTGGAACGTGACGGCCGCATCGTCTTCTGGGCCCACCTTGATCAGCGTTGCGCCCGCGACCGGACGATGAAGGTTGACGTTGATGCTGTCAAGGCAGAGTTGGCCTGTCATCAGAAAGAGGTGACCCACAAAGCCGGGACCCAGAGCAAGACGGATGCCATTCTCTCACTGGCCGCAGACCAGTTCGTTGTCACGCGGCGCTACAAGGGTGTCAAGGGAAGCACTATCGTCGCCGGATACCCGTGGTTTGCCGACTGGGGCCGCGATGCCTTCATTGCCTTACCGGGGCTGCTCCTGGCGACCGGCCGGCACGAAGAGGCAAGATCGGTGCTGAGCACCTTCGCGTCGGTTGCAGATGGAGGCATGATCCCGAATCGTTTTGATGACCGCGACGGGTCGGCGCATTTCAACAGTGTGGACGCTTCGCTGTGGTTCATCCATGCGGCGTTCCAGTATCTGCGCACCACGGGTGATAAGACAACGTTCATGGACAAGCTACTGCCGGCAATCAAGTGGGTCATTGATTCTTACCGGAATGGGACCCGGTTCGGCATACACGCCGACGCGGACGGGCTCATAATGGGCGGCGACGATGACACCCAGTTGACCTGGATGGATGCGAGATACGATGGGGTGTCTTTCACGCCGCGTTGGGGCAAGGCTGTCGAGGTCAATGCGCTCTGGCACAATGCCCTGTGCTGCATGCACGAGTTCGCCGCGGGAGAAGACGCAGCGGAGGCTCGGCGTTACGGGGCCATGGCCCAGAAGGTGGGCAAGAGCTTCTGCCGGCTCTTCTGGAACGACGAGTGCGGCTATCTGAACGACACGGTCATGCCGGACGGTTCCGTCGATGCCAATCTTCGACCCAATCAGATCTTCGCGGTCTCGCTTCGCTATGGCCCGCCTCTGAATCGAGCCCGACAGCGAGCTATCGTCGACGTCGTCGAGCGGGAACTGCTGACACCGTACGGGCTTCGCACTCTGAATACCGGCAGCGCTTCCTACCAGGGTCGCTACGAGGGTCCTCAGAGCGTCAGAGACGCGGCCTATCATCAGGGCACGGTCTGGCCGTACCTCATCGGGCCATTCGTGGAAGCCTATCTGAGAGTCCACGACTTCGACGCCGCGAGCCGCGAAAAAGCGGCGGCCATGATTGCTCCGCTGCTGGACCACTTGGTTGGCGACGGTTGCCTGGGCAGCATCTCGGAGATCTTCGACGGTGACGAGCCGCAGATGCCCCGCGGCTGCCACGCTCAGGCCTGGAGTGTCGGCGAGTTGATAAGAGTCCGCCAACTACTCCGCAACGCAGAATCCTGAACTCCGGATCCGGCCCCCAGATGTTTCAGGCCGCACATCGCGGTGGTTGTGCCCTGTGCCTATCGCCGGATGATCCGTCTTGGATCTCAGGTTGCCTCACGGTAGACTTATGTCCCGCAGGTCGTTTCATTCGCAGGCCGCGAGGCCGGACCGGATGTTCACAGCAACGTAGTGATAAAGGAACTGAGATGCGATCATGAATGACAGCCGAGCGAAAGCATCGAGACGCCAGTTTCTCAAAGCCGCCTCAGGCATGGCGGCGTTCACGATTGTACCGCGTCACGTGCTGGGCCGGGGACAGACTCCGCCAAGCGAGAAGCTCAACGTCGCGTGCGTCGGCGTCGGCAATCGAGGCGGCGCCAGCTTGGACGGGGTGCGAAACGAGAACATCGTCGCTCTGTGCGACGTCGATATGCGCAGCGCCGGTGAGGCTTTCAGGAGCCATCCCAGGGCCAGGAAATTCCGCGACTTTCGCAGGATGTTCGACGAGATGGACAGGCAGATTGATGCTGTGACCGTCGCGACGCCGGACCATACCCACGCCGTAGCCGCGATGGCCGCGATGACGCGCGGAAAACACGTCTACTGCGAGAAGCCGCTGGCCCACTCGATCTCCGAGATTCGCACGCTGATGAAGGCCGCGCGCGACCACAAGGTGGTGACGCAGCTTGGCAACCAGGGTCACTCCTACGACACGATCCGCATGTTCTGCGAATGGATCTGGGACGGCGCGATCGGCAACGTCACCGAGGTGCACGCCTGCTGCGGGTCCGTCTATTGCAGGATCGACCAACTGGCGAAGCTTCAAGAAAGGCCGGCCGTCCCGCCGGAACTGGACTGGGACCTCTGGCTCGGCCCGGCCCGGTATCGTTCTTATCATCCCATGTACGTGCCCGGCACCTGGCGCGAGTGGACGCCGTTCGGCTCCGGCGTCATCGGCGACTGGGTCTGTCACGTCGTCGATCCGGTCTTCTGGGCCCTGGATCTGGGTGCCCCGAAGACGGTCCAAGCCGAGGCTAAAGGGTACGATCCCAAAGAGCACGGCGACACCTTCCCGGCAGGTACCGTTGTGACGTATGAATTCGCCGCCAAGGGCAACAGGGGTCCCGTCAAGCTCGTTTGGTTCGATGGCGTCGAGAAGCCTCCACGGCCTGGTGATCTGGAGCCTGGACGCAACGTGCCCGATACGGGGGCGATCGTCATCGGCGAGAAGGGAAAGATCATGTACGGTTCGCACGGCGCAGGTGGGTTGAGGATCTTCCCTGAGGAGAAGATGAGGGCCTACAAGCTGCCGACGCCGACGCTCCCGCGCGTGCGGGATCACTTTGAGGACTGGCTCAACGCGATCAGGAACGACACGCAAGCCGGCTCCAATTTCGATTACGGCGGCCCGCTGACCGAGATCGCCCAACTCGGCATCATCGCCACAAGGATGCTGGGCCAGAAGCTCGACTGGGACGCCGAGAACATGCGGTTCACCAATTGCAGCGAAGCCAATGAATATCTCCAGTGTCCCTATCGCGAAGGCTGGACATTGTAAGCAACTGGAACCTCATAGCTTGAGCTCCTCGCATATCAGGCAGCCTTGAGAGGGACAGAACGTTCGGATGTTCGCCTCTGCGGTGCCGAGCGGGACCTCGCAGCCTGGCTGCAAGATAGAACGCTGCCTTCCCGATACGATGCATTTCTTGGCGGCTGCCTACGGTCCTTGTCATTGCTCAAAGAGCAGTTCGCCCAGCGCCTCGTGTACTGCATCCTCCAGCGTTTCCGAGACGGTCGGATGCGGGAAAGTGATGTTTCGGATGGGCTCGCACGTGCCGATCAAGGTGCGGGCAAAAGCCACGAACTCAGTCGCCATCGCACCGACCATCGTAATGCCGACGATCTCGTTGATCGCGTTGTCGCGGACCGCATGCATCTGCCCGAAGGTTTCATTGTGAGCGATGCTGCGTCCGTTGGCCTTGTAGAAGCCCTTCCCCACGGAAATGTCGCGACCTTCGGCCTGGCACTTCTCTTCCGAGACGCCGACAGAAGCGACCTCGGGGAAGGTGAAGATCACGCGAGGAATCAGCGCGTAGTCGAGCATCTCCTTGTTGCCACCCGTGGCATTGGCGGCCGCGACTTCCGCCTCTGCGGTTGCCCCATGCGCCAGATACGTTGTGCCGACCACATCGCCAAGCGCGTACACGGCGGGCACGTTCGTTTCCATCTTCGCGTTGACCTCGATGGCCGGCCCATTCATGTTCAGCTTCAAGGCATCGACGATCTGCTTGTCCACGGACGCACGACGACCGACGGCGACCAGCACCTTCTCAGCATCGATAGATTGTCCACTCGCCAGCCCCACCTTTGCCGGCGCGACGCCCTTGTCAACCGAGGTCACCTTCTGGCCGGTCATGACGTCGATGCCGAGGTTCTTGAACTCGCGTTCGAGCAAGCGGCTCACCCACGCATCCTCCATCGGGATGATCCGCTCCAGCGCCTCGACAATCGTCACTTTGGCGCCCATGACTGCATAGACGCAGGCCATCTCGCAACCTATGACCCCGCCGCCGACGACCACGAGAGAGCGCGGGATGGCTGGCAGGGACAGGGCCTCTTTGCTGCTGATGACGGTCCGGCCGTCGAACGGAATGCTCGGTATCTCGATCGGCTGCGAGCCAGTGGCGAGGATGAGCTTGTCCGCTACGAGTTGCCGCTCCTGGTCGTCGGACTTGACGGTGATCTTCCCCGGCGCCGTCACGATCGCGGTCCCCTCGATATAGGTCATCTTGGCGGCCTGGGCCGAGCCCATCATCCCTTTGCGCAGCCCCGCGACGATGGTTTCCCGTCGCTGCTGGATCTTGGCCCAGTTGGGCGTCGCCGAGGGGATGTCCACCCCGAGCTCGCTCGCCTGGCGGGCCTGCAGCAGCAGGTGGGCCGAGGCCAGCAGCGTCTTCGACGGAATGCAGCCCCAGTTCAGGCAGGTGCCCCCGACGAATTCCTTCTCGATGACCGCGACCGACGCCCCGCGCTGCGTGCATCGTCTGGCCGCTCTGAATCCCCCCGGTCCGGCACCGATCACCACTACATCAAAGCGTTCGCTCATAGTTTTTACCCCGTCCTAATTGTTGGCCTCTCTGAGTACCTGCTGCTTTCCTGCGACCGGCCGAGCCGGTGAAAGGCCGCAGTATAGCACAGAGACCCCGCATCGCCAAGGCGAACTGCTCGGCCGCCCGGTTCGGTGTCCGCACAAATACCCCATGCTTCCAGAAATTGGGTTTGTTTCGCGCATTTGGTGCCAAGGTCCATCAAATTGGGTTTGTTTTCTCACGCAGAGGCGCAGAGACGCAGAGCCTGCCCTG
>CAZGRF010000236.1:0-6162 GCA_964527825.1 uncultured Pirellulales bacterium | reverse complement strand
CCGCCCTGGCGAAAGGAATACGTGGAGGGCCCGGCGGCGCTGGATTGCTTCCCGTTTGAAGGCACTTCAAGAGAGGATTGGGATTTTTCGCGGTTCAATCCTGAATTCTTTCGACGCCTGGAACGCTGTGTAGCGCAACTGCGTGACATCGGCGTGGAAGCGGACCTGATCCTGTTCCGGCCTTACGACAAAGGCAAGTGGGGATTCGACACGATGGACGCTGCCGCCAACGACCGTTATTTGCACTACGTCGTGGCGCGTCTCGCCGCTTTCCGAAACGTGTGGTGGAGCCTTGCCAATGAGAACAGCTTTATCGAGCATTTGACGGATGCCGATTGGGACCATCTCTTCCAGGTCGTGCAGGGCTGCGATCCCTACAGCCACCTGCGTTCCATTCACAACGCCGATCGCGTCTATGATTACTCCAAACCCTGGGTCACGCACGTCAGCCTCCAGTACTACATGGCGGTGCGCGCGTTTGGGATCTCGCCGCTGTTGCGTGACATCTACCGCAAGCCGATCGTGCACGACGAGATCAATTACGAGGGTGACATCGACAAGCGCTGGGGACAGTTGTCCGGCGAGGAGATGGTCTACCGCTTCTGGGTGGCTGTCATCGGCGGCGCTTACGCCACGCATGGAGAGACGTCGCGCGACCAGGTCTACGGAGACGGCTGGATTTCCGCCGGTGGAAAACTCTATCGCGCCAGTCCGGCCAGAATCGCCTTCCTGAGAAGGATCGTCGAGGAGGGTCCGGAGAGCGGACTGGACCCGATAGACCAATACTACGAGACCAACATTGCCGGCAAGAGAGCCCAGTACTACCTGATCTACTTCGGCAAGGAGCCGATCACGGAATGGGCGTTCCTGCTGCCGGACGACGAACTCAGGGACGACATGCGTTTCAAGGCCGATCTGATCGATACCTGGAATATGACGATCACGCCCGTTGAGCAGGTCTTTGAGGTAGAACGGATGGACCGTTACAAGTTCATCGACAAGGGCAGGGGCAAAATCACGTTGCCGGGCAGGCCGTACATGGCCTTGAGAATACGTCGAGTGGACTAAGGTGGAACCAGGATCGCATACTATGATGAAAACCGCATTTCGCACGTTGCCATTCATTCTCTCCCTTCTTCTGTGCGTAGCGCCCGTGATCGCGACACCGGGCCAGGAAGATGAGCCCGTGCGCTATGTTGGCGAGCCCAACACGTCCAATAGCGGATATTCAGACGGCTATCACGACGGGCAGATGCGCGTGGCGATCGGCGTGCAGAACTACCAGATCCTGCGGGCCAACCGCACGCACCCGGAATGGTCTGACGGCCTCGGATGGACGTATAATCACGCCCCGATGCTGGCGTATGCCAACGGCCAGTTCTACTGCCAGTATTTGACGAATCCCACCGGTGAGCACGTTCCGCCCGGTGTCACGATGTGGTCTCGATCCAAGGACGGTAAGCACTGGACCCGACCTGAACTGCTCTTTCCGATCTACTACACAGCAGATGATGCCGATTCATTCCAATACACACACATGCATCAGCGTATGGGATTCTACGTGGCCGCTAACGGCCGGTTCCTGACCATGGGCCACTACGGAGGCAACGAAGGGTACGGCATCGGGCGCGTGGTTCGAGAAATCTATCCGGATGATTCTCTGGGGCCGATCTACTTCATTAGGCTCAACGACAACTGGAAGGGCCAGGTTCACTACCCCCTCTTCACGGCGTCCTCGGACACGGGATTCGTCGAAGCATGTAATGCCTTCCTGGCCGACAAGATTCGCAGGATGCAGTGGTGGGAAGAAGATCGATTCTGCCAGGACAAGGATGAGTTCTATCGCGTCCCGTGGATTAGGGTTCGAGACAGCAGGGAACCGGGCAAGGCCTTCTGCTTCTACACGCGCCCTGACGGCGTCGTGGTGGGGTTCTTCAAGAGCCGCTGGCTTACGCTGACCCGGGACAAGGGCGAGACCTGGTCGCAGCCTGTGTACTGCGAAAGCCTGACATACGGAGGCGCGAAGGTCTGGGCGCAGGCCCTGGACAACGGCCAGTTCGCTCTGGTGTACAACCCCACGGGCACCGCCGCACGACATCCCCTGTCCATCGCCACGAGCGACGACGGTATTCTGTTCGAGGGCCTCGTGAACGTTCACGGTGAGGTGCCACCCAAGCGTTTCTGGGGCCGAGAAAAGCGTCCGGGCCCGCAGTATGTGCGCGGGATCATCGAGGGTAACGGCAATCCACCGGGTGACGATCTGTGGGTCGTGTACTCGGTCAGCAAAGAGGATGTATGGATTTCCCGCATCCCGATTCCGGTCAAACGCGACGTGACCGGACGGGTGCGGGATGATTTCACTGCTATGGAAACCGGCGGCGTCATCACAGACTGGAACATCTACTCGCCCCAGTGGTGCCCGGTTGAGGTCGTGGATTTTCCCAGCCCGAGCCAGAAGAGCATGATGCTCAAGGACTTCGACCCGTATGACTATGCCAAGGCCGTACGCGTCGTCCCCAAGGCCGCTCGACTGACTCTGTCTTTCGACCTGTACGTGGAATCGGCTGCCCAAATCCTTGATATCGAGGTGGTCTCGGCCAAGGGAGAACGGCTAGTGCAGACACGGATCGACGCGGACGCAGCATACTTGGTCAAGAGCGGTGATCGAGATTACGCCAAGGCAAGGGACTTGCAGGCGGGTCAATGGTCTTCGTTAGAGATCAGGCTGGACGCGACGACGCGGCGGTTCGATCTGCTGCTGGAAGGGAAGGAACTCGCCAAGAACGCCGCCTTCTCCGCCCCCGGAGGCGTACCCGACAGAATCGAGTTTAGGACCGGAGCGTATCGACTCACCGACGATGTGCAGGAATACAAGAGCGGCAGTGAAGACAAGGCGGGCTGGGACGAGCCAGGCGCCGACGAGAAGGTCAAGGCTGCGGTGTACTATATCAAGGATTTCAAGGCAACCGCACCGCAGCCGTCCGTGCTGAATCCCGAAGACTTCAAGCACCACGTGGACACTTTCAATAGCATGGAAGATGAGCCTGTGGTCAATGCCATCTCCAATGCCCAGTCCTGGTCGTGGATGCAGGCCAATGTCCCGCTGTTCGAATGCCCGGACAAGGCTTTCGAGGAGATATACTACTACCGCTGGTGGACGTTTCGAAAGCACATCAAGGAAACGCCCGACGGCCGAGTGCTTACGGAGTTTCTTACGCCCGTCCGACATGCGGGCAGGCACAACACTATTAGTTGCGCGTTGGGACACCACCTTTATGAAGGCCGGTGGTTGAAAGATCAAGACCTGTTGGACGAATACATTCGCTTCTGGCTTCGCGGCAACGACGGCGGTCCGCAGCCGCACCTCCACAAGTACAGCAATTGGGTGGCGGATGCGGTGTACAGCCGATATCTCGTGAATGGCGATCGGGCCTTTGTGGTGGATTTGCTGGACGATCTGGTTAGGGATTATGAGCAGTGGGAGAAGGAGAAGCAGTTGGATGACGGGCTTTTCTGGCAGTACGATGTGCGCGACGGCATGGAGGAATCCATCAGTGGATCGCGCACAGCCAAGAATGCCCGCCCCACCATCAACAGCTACATGTACGGCGACGCCCTGGCGATTGCGAAGATCGCGGAGATGGCCGGACGGGCGGACCTGGCCCAGAGATTCCGCAGCAAAGCTCTGACCATCAAGAACCTGGTGCTCGACCGTCTCTGGGACAAGGAGGCAAGTTTCTTCAAGGTTCGGCTGGAAGACGGTTCGCTCGCCGACGTACGCGAAGCCATCGGATTCATCCCCTGGTATTTCAACCTGCCCGACGCCGGCTACGAAGCCGCCTGGACACAGGCGGTCGATCCGGAGGGCTTCAGGGCCCCGTTCGGCCTGACGACTGCCGAGAGGCGTCATCCGCAATTCCGAACCCATGGCGTTGGCACTTGCGAATGGGACGGCGCCGTCTGGCCCTTCGCCACCTCGCAGACGCTGGTGGCCATGGCTAATGTCGTGCGCGACTACGACCGCGCCCCGCCGTCCGCCAGGGACTACTTCGAGGCCCTGCTGACTTATGCCAAGGCCCAGCATAGAAACGGCAAGCCCTACATCGGCGAATATCAGGACGAGAAGACCGGCGCCTGGCTCAAGGGGGACAGTCCACGCAGCCGCTATTACAACCATTCAACCTTCTGTGACTTAGTCGTTGCCGATCTGGTTGGACTGCGTCCGCGCGCGGACGATACTCTGGTCGTCCATCCGCTCGTGCCCGGGGATGCGTGGGACTGGTTTGCCTTGGAGTGCGTGCCGTACCACGGGAGAACCGTGACCATCCTCTGGGACCGAACCGGCGGGAGATACGGCAAAGGGAAAGGTCTCCATGTCTTCGCCGACGGCACGGAAATCGCTGGCTCGAATGAACTGGAGCCTGTCGCCGGCGAGCTCCCGTGATCCGTGGGCGGACGGCGCAAGAACTCAATTCGGTTGTGCTTGACGCGGCCCTTGGGCATACCATAGACTGATAGACGTTGCGCGGTGAGCATGCGTCTGCTGACCCGGTCAACTGGAATGATCTCAGGACTTCATTTTGGCGGGACCCATCTCGTGGCAAAACTGACTAGCCGTTCTCTTCGAGGTAGCATCCACTTGCTTATTATTGCTGCGGGCGCGATTCTTGCCTCGCAGGGCTGCACGACCACACCCGCAGCAAAGGCGCCTTCCGTGGCGACACCTGTTTCCGAGAGTGTACAAGAAGCTCTTGCGCAGTTCAATCGCGGTGCGGCTCTGCTGGAACAGTGCAAATACGTCGAGGCGGCCGGCGCGTTCGAGCAGGTTCTCGAGGTCGCGCCTGGATGGACGCCCGCGAGATTCAATTTGGGGCTGGCCTACCTGAATATGCAGGAAGAAGCGGGTGCCCAAGAGAACCTGACGCGGGCCAAGAACGCTTTCGAGTCGATTCTGCGGGAGGACCCGGGACAGCTTTCCGCCCGGTTCTGCCTGGGCCTGTATAGCCAACACGTTGGGGATGGGGCCAAGGCTCTCGAATGCTTCCGCACCGTCCACCAAGCCGACCCGGCCGATCCGCACGTTGCCTACAAGTATGCGGAAGCCCTCGTCAGCCAGGACGAGCGAGCGACTGCGGCCCGGATTCTCGAGCGAGTCGTCGAGCAGGACCCTGGGTTCGTTTCAGCGATCTATCGTCTGGCTATGATCTACCAGCGCGACGGCCGGCGCGAAGAAGCCCGCGCCTTGTTCACCCGCTTCAGAGAGCTACAGGACGCCGAGTTGACCGGCGGCTCGTTTGCCGTTCTCAGTGCCTACGGGACTGTGGGGAAGTACTACATGGCGCTTGGAGCCGACAGTCTTCCCTTGCGATTGCCCCAAGCGCCGCCGCCGCGCGTGCTCTTCTCGCCGCAGCTCAAGCGGCTTTCGGACCGGTCGTTCACGTGGAAGGCTCCCCGCGTGGGCGTCAACTTGCCGGGTATCGCGGCCGGCGATGTGGACGGTGACGGGGACATCGATCTTTGCGTCTGTGCGCTGGATGCCGACGGTGCTGTAGCCGTCTGGTGCAACGACGGTGACGGGGTGTTCCGGAAAGGACAGATCCTGACGAAGGGCGGGATCTGTCCGGCCCTTGGCGACGTAGACAATGACGGTGACCTCGACCTTTGGCTTGGATGCGCTGGGCCGGACGTCTATTTCGCCAATGACGGCACAGGGCAGTTCAAGTCTACCCAATTAGACGGCATGATCCCCGCGGATATCGCTACTCACAGCGCTCGTCTACTCGACATCGACAGCGATGGCGACCTTGATCTTCTGGCGTTTCACCTGGCCCAAGGCTCAGTTCCCGCCGGCCGGTCCTGTCAGGGTCTCGCCGGCAATGTCTACAACAACAATCGCGACGGTTCCTTTGCTGATGTCGCCGAGAAACTCGGCTTGGCGTTCGGAACATCGGCTGTCGCAGCTTCCGTCTGCGACGATTTCGACAACGATCGTGATCTGGACCTGGTCGTTTTCCCTCAAGGCAGTCCGCCCGTCGGGTGGGTCAACGACAGGGTCTGGCAGTACCGCCTGTTGGACGCCGCGGGCATGGGTCTGTCTGGGGTCGAGGGTGTGCTCGGCGCCACGACGGGCGATCCGGACGGCGATGGCGACCGCGATCTGCT
>CAZGRF010000235.1:0-6175 GCA_964527825.1 uncultured Pirellulales bacterium | reverse complement strand
TGGCTGGGCACGCGGCTGACGTTCGGCCAGATGTTCTGGGGCACGGTGATTCTGGTTGGCGTATTCGCAGCGCTGGCCCCCGACCATCGAAATGCCGTGCCGGCACGCACATGGCTGGTCGGGATCGGACTCGGCATCGTTGCGGCCCTCGGACAGGGCGGCGGGGCCGTACTCACACGCAAGGCCTTCGACGTGGCCCGAGGGGCCGGCCAGCACATCGACGGCGCCACCGCCGCCTACCAACGAATCCTGGGCGGGCTGCTGCTTACGGCCATCGTGCTGCTCATTCACCATTGGCGCAGGTCTCCGGCCACACCGCAGGAGACCATTGTCACGGACCGGCCCTGGCGACGCGCATGGCCCTGGGTCATCGCCAACGCCCTGTTTGGGCCGACGCTCGGCGTGGCCTGCTTCCAGTGGGCCCTGGCAGTCGCTCCCACCGGCATCGTGCTGGCCATCGTGGCCACCACGCCGCTGGTAGTCATCCCCTTTACCATGATCCTCGACGGCGACCGTCCCACCCTCCGCTCCCTCGCAGGCGGAGCGGCAGCCGTCCTCGGCGCCGCCGCCCTCGCGTACAAGTAACCGATGGCACGGGGTCGTGCCGGCTACAGTAGCCCGTGGGAGGCAAAAAACGCTTGGCGGCGCCCAAAGCCGGTGGTATATTCCTACTTTCGTCTCAGGCCACTGGGTGTCTTCTTCTCTTTCTTTGGTCGTCTTTAGCATGGTTTTGACACAAATACTGCAACCAACGTGTGTTAAGGTTCCGCTGGACAGCGACGAGAAGGACGCAGCCATCACAGAGTTGGTGGACCTCCTCGACAAGAACAGACTGCTCCAAGACAGACAGGTCGCCCTCGATGCGGTATTCACCCGGGAGAGGACCCGCAGTACCGGGATCGGCTCCGGCATCGCTATCCCTCACGGCAAGTGCAGCGCGGTGAAGGAACTCGTGATGGCGATGGGAATCGCGCGGGAGCCCATCGAGTTTCAGAGCATCGACGGCAAACCGGTCTCGACCGTGATCCTGTTAGTCTCGCCGAGCGATCAAACGGGTCCCCATATCCAGGCGCTGGCGCGGATCAGCCGGCTCATGCTCGACGCCGCGTTCAAGAGCGCCCTCGAACAGGCCGCCTCGGCCGAAGTGGCGTACAAGCTTCTCAGCGAACGAGAGAACGAGTAGGGATTTGCGGTCTGCTATCCATGATCCGTTACGTGATTGTACAGAGCGACCGTCAGCAGATCACCGATCGTAGATCGCTCAATCCTTTTCCCAGAGGATCAGGCCCAGGTCGTAGGGATTGACCTGGTCGGGGTGATGGGGCAGCACCCTCACGGCCACACCGTGCTGGCCTGTCTCTCTACACTCCATCCGGCCGGCAAACCAGTGTTCGCCGTCGTCCTCGGCTCTCTGCTCGTACGACATCGGCACAGACGATCCTTGCTGGATGTTGCCCCACGAGTCCGTCGGACCGTGGTAGAGCTCGACGCAGACGTCGTCCGGCCTGACCCCGCCCAGCCTGACCAAGGCGCGCACGTTGAGTCCTGAGCCCACTTTCAACTGCGGCTGTCGAGGATTGAGCTGCTCGCCGAACTCGCCGTTTTCCATGTTCATCACGACATCCTTGACGGCAAACTGCGGCCACGCCTGGCGAATCTCCGATTTCCAGCGTGAGAAGGCCCTGGCGCGGGCCATGGCTTCGGCGGTGAGGTAGTTGTAGCGCGTCGCCGCGGGGTGGTAAAACCTGCGCGTGTACTCGGCGACCATTCGATGCGTGTTGAACCGGGGCGCGACCCATTTGATCGTCGTTCGCATCCTCTGGATCCAGGCGCGAGGCAGGTTGTCGGCGCTGCGCGCGTAGAACAAAGGCACTACTTCGTTCTCCAGGGTGTTGTAGATGGCTTGCGCCTCGACCGTATCCTGGTAGTCCTGGCTCTGGTACTTCTGATCGTCGCCGATGACCCAGCCGCCCTCCGGGACATATCCTTCAGGCCACCAACCATCGAGCGTGCTCATGTTGAGCACCCCGTTGGCGGCTGCCTTCATCCCGCTCGTGCCGCTGGCTTCCATGGGACGACGCGGATTGTTCAGCCAGACATCGACGCCACGCACAAGGTAGCGCGCCACATCGACGTCATAGTCTTCCAGGAAAACGATGCGGCGTCGCACGGTCTCTTCGGACGCGAAGTGGACGATGCGCCGGATGATCTCCTTGCCGCCTGTGTCCTTCGGATGGGCCTTGCCCGCAAATATGATCTGCACCGGCCGGTCGGCGCTATTGAGCAGCTTCACCAGACGCTGCACATCCTTCAGGAGCAGGTCACCTCTCTTGTACGCTGCGAACCGCCGGGCAAAGCCAATGGTCAGGGCTTCCGGGTCCAACACCTCTTCGGCCTGCTTTAGCTCGCCGTGACACCTGCCGCGACGCTGCATTTGCAGCGTCAGCCGTTTGCGGGCAAAGACGATCAACTGGTCTTTGCACCGCTGGTGCGTGCTCCACAATTCCTCGTCGGGGATATGGTCTATCTGGTTCCATACGCCGCGATCAAAGACCGTCTCCGACCACGTAGGCCCGACATAGCGTTGATAAAGCCCGCTGATCTCATCCGACAACCAGGTCTTAAGGTGGACGCCATTTGTAATGGATATGATCGGGACTTCCTTCACCGGCACGCCGGGCCAGAGCGAGCCCCACACGCCGCGGGAAATCTGCCCATGCAGCTTGCTGACCCCGTTGATGTAGCCGCTCAGGCGGATTGCCAGCACCGGCATCTTGAACGGCTCACTCTCGTCGTCGGGGAGCACTCTTCCGAGCGACAGGAACTGCTTGCGGTTGATGCCCAAATGGGGAAAGTAGCTGCCGAAGTACTTGTCCATGAGCTCGACGCTGAACTCATCAAGCCCGGCCTTCACAAGCGTGTGGACCGTAAAGACATTGCCCGATCGGGTCGCTTCGACGGCCTCATCGAACGTCATGTTCCGCGAGCTTCTGAGCTGTCGAATACGCTCCAACGCCATGAAGGCGGCATGTCCCTCATTCATGTGACAGACGGTCGGGCTGATCCCCATGGCCAGGAGGGCTTTGAGGCCCCCGATGCCAAGGAGCACTTCCTGACGAATCCGCAACTCGCGGTCGCCCCCGTAGAGGCTGCTGGTAATCATGCGATCCGCCGGTGAGTTCGGCGTGACGTTGGTGTCCAGCAAATACAGAGGCAGCCGGCCCACGGAAATACGCCATATCTGAGCTTGGACAGTGCGACCGGGATACTCAACGCTGACGGTCAGCGGTCTGCCGCTTTCCTTGCGCACCAACTCGACCGGCATGTTGAAGAGGTCGTTCTCAACGTAGGCTTCCTGCTGCCAACCGTCGACGTTGAGGTATTGGCGAAAGTAGCCTTTCTGATACATCAGTCCAATACCGACAACGGGGATGCCCAGATCCGATGCACTCTTCAAATGGTCTCCCGCCAGGATCCCCAAGCCCCCGGAGTAGATGGGAAGACACTCGTGAAGTCCGAATTCGGCGCTGAAGTAGGCAATGGTAGGTTTCGTGGTCTGAGGACAAACCTTGTCATACCACGTCGGGGCCTCGAGGTAAGATCGCAGTGTTTCCGAGGCCCGCCGCAGTTCGTTCAGGAAACTCTCGTTTCGGGATAGGGCCTGCAGTCGCGTCTGCGACACGCTGCCAAGCAATTTGACAGGATTATGGCCGCATGCAGCCCAAAGAGCGGGGTCGATCCGCCTGAATAGCTCAACTGTTTGGGGGCTCCAAACCCAGAACATGTTCTTGGCGAGCGCATCCAAGTCCCGCAGGGAATCCGGCAAGGCTGGAAGCACGGTGAAACTGCGAACACTCGGCATTTCGACTCCTCACAAAGCAAGACATCCCCCTACAAGACGCCGGACGCAACGCAGTAGGGCCTCACCCTCTCATCGGCAAATCCATTCGCGCGCTTAACTCCAAAACCCCCATGCACTTGCAGCCGTTGGCCAATCGGACTGTCCGATATTATGGAACAGGCGTCCACTGCCAACGCGACAGACAAAAAAAGGCCTGTACGAACAGGCCTTTTGTCTATTGCCAGCCAACCTCCGCCTATGCCGTAAGAGAGGCTTTTGAAGAGAACCCATTACTGCTAGGTGGGCAATCGTTGCTCTCGTCCGAAAGTCCTAACGCGTAGGCTTTTCCGGTCCGACAAGGCCTGATTTCCCTCAGAACGGGTATCGGTTCTTTCAACAGCACGCTCTCTTGACGGACATCGCAGGGGTTAGCCTGCAACTCTCTTATAGCAAACTACGGGCCTCTCGTCAAGGAAATACGGCCCGACCGAAAACCGTGCCAAGCACGAAGTTTCTGCCGTACACGATTGTCATTATCGGCACGTTCCGCCACTTATCTTGAAGGCAAAAGGCCGCTATTGACGGCTGCGCACCGGCCGCGGTGTAGCCGTCATCTCAGACGGTTCGCAGCTCCGCTGCCACGGCTCGATTCAAACTTCCCACAATGGCAGCTTGGTAGCCGTCCACGGTCTCGTGGGTCAGCGTGCCATCCTCGTCGCGGAACCGCAGGGAGAGCGTCACGCTCTTCTTGCCCGAGGCAATTCCCTTACCCCGATAGATGTCCACAAAGCGGACATCCTCCAGCTCGGTCGGGGAGCTGCTCTCGACCGCCTTGGCTATGTCGGCCCATGCCGTCTCCTCCGACACGACGATTGACAGGTCGCGTTCAATGGCAGGGTAACGCGGGATCGGTCGAATCTTGATCGGTCCGGCCTGCAATTCCAGTAGCGCGTCGAAATCCAACTCGGCCCCGCACGGAGACATCTCTTTGAAATCCAGCCTGTCCCGTATGGCGTGGGAGAAGATACCCGTGGCCCCGATGATCTTCCCTCCCACCGTCACGTGGGCGCCCACCTCGGCCCAGGTCAGATCGGCCGGTATGAACGCCACGTCCGCGCGTCGGTCAAGCCGCCTTATCAGCCCCTCCACAGCCCCGCGAACCTGCCGCAGGTCACCGTCGCAGACCAGAGCAAGTCTCATACGTTCCGTCGGCAGGGCTGCCCCATCGCTGGATGGGGCAAACGTGTCGGCCATCTCAAAGATGCGACACGGCAGGTTCCGGGCGTTCGCGTTCGTCTTCAGGACCCCCAGGAGAGAGCCCAATAGCGTACGCCGCAAGAGATTGGCGCCCTTGCGAGAGACATCCCTGACGCCCAGGTGTTGCGGGCTGCCACTGTCGGCGAACAATCCCGCGATGTCCCGATCGACAAAGGTCACCGTGACCGTCTCGTAGAAACCACACGCATTCAGAAAACCACGCACGGACTCAGCCAGTTTCTGCCGCGGATCAGCGGGCACCGCCTCGATCTGAATCCTCCGGCGCGTCGGGACTTTGTCGTAGCCGTGCACGCGTGCGACTTCCTCGATCAGATCCACCTCGCGCTGGATGTCATTCCGCCAGGTCGGCGCCGAACACGTCACGACATCGCCCGACAATCGCGGCTCGAAGCACAGCGACGATAGGATCTCCACCACCAGGTCGGGCGGCACGTCGATACCGAGCAACTTGTTCAGGCGCGACAGCCGCAGCGTGACCTGGATTGGCTGACGCTTCATCGGATAGACATCCACCACACCCTTGGCGACGCGCCCGCCTGCCGCCTGCGCAATGAGCTGGGCGGTGCGCTGCGAGGCCCAGTCGATTCGCTCGATGTCTACAATTCGCTCGAATCGGAATGCCGCCTCGGAGGGCAGCGTCAGCCGGCGCGAGGTCGTCCGTATGCACACCGGGTCGAAATAGGCGTCCTCCAGGAGAATAGTCGTGCTGGCATCGCCGACCTCCGTTTCCAGGCCGCCCATGACGCCGGCAATGCCGACCGGCCGCTTTGCGTCGGCAATCACCAGCATGTCAGTGGTCAGGTCGCATTTGGTCCCGTCGATGCTGACGATCTGCTCGCCCGGCAAGGCCTTTCGGACAACGATCCTGCTTTCTCTGATGGCAGCGTAGTCGAACGCATGTGGCGGCTGGCCCGTCTCCATCATCGCATAGTTGGTGGCGTCGACAACGTTGTTGACGCTCCGCATACCGACGGCCTCCAGCCGTCTGGCCATCCAGTCCGGCGCGGGTCCTACCTTGACGCCTTCGATAATCCGGGCCGTATAGCGCCCGCACAG
>CAZGRF010000234.1:2921-6188 GCA_964527825.1 uncultured Pirellulales bacterium | reverse complement strand
GGGGAGACCAAAGGATCGGCCATCGTGCGGGCGGAAACGACACCCGTTCAGGTGGACGTGCGCGTCGTCCCGGCCGGGAGTTTCGGAGCGGCGCTCCAGTACTTCACCGGCTCCAAACAGCACAACGTCCGCCTGCGCGAGCTTGCCCTGAAGGCCAAGCTCAAGCTCAACGAGTACGGGCTGTTCAAAGGTGACAAGATGGTTGCGGGCGGGACGGAGGAGGACATCTACGCGAAGCTCGGCTTGGATTTCACCGCCCCCCTGCTGCGGGAGGACCGGGGCGAGGTCGAAGCTGCCGCCAAGCATGCGCTGCCGCTCTTGGTCCGACTGGAGGACATCCGGGGTGATTTTCATATGCACACGCTCGCCTCCGACGGGAGGTGCAGCGTCGAGGAGATGGCCGAGGCCGCCAAGGCATTAGGCTATGAGTTCATCTGTATCACCGATCATTCTGAGTCGTCGGTCATCGCCAGTGGCCAGACTCCCAAGCAACTTGCCCGCCAGATTGGGCAGATCCACGCCCTTAACGCCAAGCTCAAGGGAATCACCCTGTTCGCGGGGGCCGAGGTGGACATCCTCGCTGACGGCTCGCTCGATTTCGACGACAGACTCCTCGCCGACCTGGACTACGTCGTCGCCTCGATCCACTCGGGGCTGGGCAGTCCGAGGGAGAAGGTCACCCGCCGCACCCTCAAGGCGATGGACAATCCTTATGTCACGTGTATCGGCCACCCCACGGGACGGCTGCTCGGCGAGCGCGAGGCCATGGACATCGACATCGCGGCGGTTGTCGAGCACGCGGCCCAGACGCATACGGCCCTGGAAGTCAATGCCAACCCCTATCGGCTCGACCTCAAGGACGTGCATTGCCGCATGGCTATCGAGAAAGGTGTCAAGCTCGCTATTGGAACGGATGCTCACAGCGACACTGGCCTGAACTTGATGCCTTTCGGCGTGGAGACCGCCGCGCGGGGCTGGGCTACCAAGGACGACGTTCTCAACACCTTGTCCCCGGCCAAGCTCAGGGCCTGGCTCAAGGTCAAACGCCCGAAATAGACCTTTCTTCGCTTCTCTACTATCGGAAACGACCAGGTTTTATCCGACACCAGTCCGTGGTCCGGAGCCATTCATCGGCCATGAGCGCCAGATCGGCGTAGTCCACCCGACTATCTCGCGTCAAGTCGGCCGGCAGCCTCGCGGCGCGCGATCTGAGAGCCTGACCCACGTAAGGCAGATCGGGCAGACTCACGATCCCGTCGTTGTTGATGTCGGATCGCAAGGCCCAGTCACACGGCGCCATCGACGCCTCGCGTGTGCCGCCATAGGCGCCCATGTTGATTCGAGCGTTCCGACCCCACTCGCCAGCCGGGTCGTTGGGGACCGTGACTGGCTCGGCGCCGAGCGGATCGGCGGGGTTACCCGCATCGATGCAGCGACTCGTGCGGCTGTCCCAGACCCAGTGCGTGCCATGCGTCATGATTGGGGTCCAACGCCAGCCGGTGCTCTGGAGATGGTAGTCGCCGGTGATCCAGCGGCTGGGCAGAGAGTAGGCGGGGTTGCTGTCCCACGAGCCGGGCGAGACGAAACACGGATCGACCGCGATATTACCGACACTCGAAGTCAGGCCCTGGAGCGTCTGGGTGCCGCCTTGAATGTCGCTGTACGTCACCTTCACGGTGGACTCGTTGCTCCTGACCTGTACCGACTGGCTGTTCCAGAGTATGGAGTTCGTGATGGTCACGTCGCCTGCCGTACATGCGATGGTTGATCCCGAAGTAGGCGACTGATAGGCATTTGCGTTGTACGCGATCGTGCAGTTGTCCAACGTCACATGGCTCTGTTCGGCATAGATGGCGGTCGCTTCGCCACCGGAACCATATTGCGCCAAGTTGCCGGTGATGACGCACTGGCGCAGGACCGGTGACGAAGAGCGGCACAGAAGCCCGCCGCCTGTGCTTGGGGCGATGTTGCCGCTGATTACGCATTCAGTGATCTTTGGCGACGCGTTCAGGAGCATGATACCGCCAGCCTGTTGATAGTCCATGCAAAAGCAATTGATGATAGAGCAATTCGCAATCGTAGGGCTGGAGCCCGAGCACAGCAAGCCGGTGCTGCTGCGGTTGGTGATCGTGAGCCCCGAGAGAACGCAGCCCGGCGTCTCGCCGCGATCGATGGCCACCGTACCGGCGATGACAGTTCCCGCGACGACATCCGGGTCTTGCGCGTCAATGCCTGCGAGCATGATCAGACGGCCTGCGGTGGTGACGTTCTCCTCATACAATCCGGGACCCACGTAGACCGCGTCGCTGTTGCCCGACAGATCGATAGCTGCCTGGATGCTCCGCTTGGCGGTCTCCCAGGATGAGCCGTCGCCGCTGTCGTCAGGCCGGTCAGCGCTGACGTAGAACGACGCCGCAGGTATCGTAGGATCGCTCGAATAGGCCTCATACTCGGTGAGGTTCGTGTGCGCGTCACCGTCGGTGTCCCAGTCCGGCGACGCGATTCTCTTGTCATTGAAGTATTCGGTCTCCCACCAGTCCGGCAGCCCATCGCTGTCGGCGTCGTTGTACTGATCGAGCCCGATGTCCACGCCGCCACGGCCGGACCGGAGCTCGCCGTCGATATCATAGTGGCTGAACATGCCGGCGAGCGCCGCACCGGCGCGGATGCAAGGTGACCCCAGACGTATGTGCCCGTCGGGCGTCAGCAGCGGAGGCGCGTCGATGTTGCCTTGACCGTCATAGCCACCCTGGATATCGCAGTAGCGTGCCGTAATCGTATCGGAGCCGCTGAATTGCGTGGGGTAATTGGCCCACACGATCGAGTTGCCCAAGGTCACCTGGCTTGAGGAGCCGCAGTAGATTCCCGACGGCTCCGGATACATGTTCTCGGTGCCTCCGTTACCACTGATCGTGCAGTTGAGGATCCTGGCCTGCGTGCCGCTCTCGATGCAGACACCGCCGTTCGGGCTGTTGCCGCTGACGAAGCAATTGGCTATTTCGATGTCGCTGACGCTGGTGTAGATGCCACGCTGGTTGAACGTTATGAGATTCCCGTCCAGAAGCGTGCCTTGGCAATCTTCAACATAGATTCCCTCTCCGTTGTCCGAGACGCGGCTGGCTGAGACCGTACTGCCCGAGCAAGAGAAGAGCCAGACGCCAGCCCACTCGTTGTTGACAGTCGCAACGTTTTCGATGAGCGAATCGTCGGTATAGGCGAAGACTATGCCCATGCGGTTCCCCTCGAAGGTCAGATCGCGAATCGTGA
>CAZGRF010000234.1:0-2821 GCA_964527825.1 uncultured Pirellulales bacterium | reverse complement strand
TAGGCGAAGACTATGCCCATGCGGTTCCCCTCGAAGGTCAGATCGCGAATCGTGACGTGCGAGCAGCCGACCGCGACTACGCACCCGGCGTTGCTCGATCGGTCGATAGCCACCTGGCTCAACCCGACGATGTAGTAGATCGGCTTCCCGTTCACGCGATTCGACGTTGCGATGTCCTGGTTCCAGTCGCTCTCGGTGTCCGCGAAGCAACCGAAGTTGCACTCATTGTCGGTCATCTTGTTCCCACGCATCAGGCTGTTGCCGGAACGGTCGAGATTGATGCCATACCCGCAGTTCGAGACGGTATTGTTCATCAGCGTATTGTTGCTCGATTCCTGCAGGACGATGCCGCCGTCGATGTTGTCGCTGATGGTGCAGTCCTCGACCCGCGAACGGCTGGTGCCGACGAAGAGCACGCCGTAGCCGTTGTGACTGAAGGTCTGGCCGGAGACGGCCACGTTCGAGCAACCGACCGCGATGACACAGCCGGCGGTCTCGCCGGGCCCGACCGTGACGTTGGACCGGTCAACGAGGTAGTAAACAGACTTGCCGTTGACCGTGTTGGTCTTGTCGATGTCGTTGACGTAGTCGGCGGCGCTGTCCCCGACCACACGGAAATTGCAGGCGTTGTCGTGCAGGTTAGTGCCCCTGAGCGTGTTGGTCAGGCTGTGGTTGATGTACAGACCCGCCGTCGTGCAATTCATGACTTCGTTGTTCGACAACACATTTCCGGAGGAACCGTAATCCAACTGAATGCCCACGCCGGCACCTGAGACCAGGTTGCCGCTGACCGTATTGTCCGGTCCGCCGACGTAGATGCCAATGGTGCCGCCTTCGGTCTCGAAACCCTCCACCGTAGAGTCACTCGTTTCCAGTGAGACCACCCTACTCGACACAGCCGAGATGACGGGCCGGCCGATCCCGATGAGATTGACAGGCTGACGAATGAACACGGACTCGTGGTAAGTCCCGGCCTGGACCTCGACGGTTTCGCCTTCCATCGCGGCGTCCACCGCTTCTTGAATGGTCCCGTATTGCATCGGCACGTACAGCGTGCCTTTGACCCGAAGCGTGACCAGGACGGTGCGAGAAGCACCGTCCGCTTGTGTGTCGCGGACCGTCAGGAACGCCTGATGGACACCTTGAGGCACGCCTTCGAGATGGGCGCTGAGAGTGACCTCAGATGCCTGGGTGGCGCTGCTGCCGGAGGTCGATGCGACACTCAGCCACGGGCTGTCGCAGTCGATTCGCCAGTTCAGGGTGCCCCCGCCGGCATTCAGAATCGCAAGCGTCGCCGGCTCGGGATCCGTTCCATCCAGTTCGCCGACGAACTCGATGGCCGCGGCGGAAAGCGCGATCGAAGGCCGGCTCGGATTGTACTCAAAGACGCCGATATCGACGGCGGTCCGGCCGTCGGCGTTCCCATCGAGGGGACGCGGGTTGCCGTCGGGATCGGTCTGCGCCAGCAACTCGCCGAGGTCACTCGCGCCGGCGTCGATACAGGCTGAGCCCGGCGTCAGGCGAACGTCCCCGTCGAAGGCAAAACGCGGATCGCCTGAGATGTTGCTTTCGTAGAGGTCGAAGGCCGCGTTGATCTGAGCGCCGCCGTTTAGCGTCGTGCCATACATATAATCGTAGTAATCACCGGGCTCGTTGGCATAGAACAGGCAGTACCGCACCACCGAAGTTGGCGCCCAATAGCAGTAGATCGCGTGCGACGTGTGATGGGAAAAGACACAATGGGTCAGCGTGACACTCATACTACTCGTGCTGCAATAGAGGCCTCCGCCGCGATTGTCGGAGGTATTGGCGTTGAATGTGCAGTTGGCAAACACTGGGTTGCCCTGCGAGCTGAAATAGACCGCGCCTCCGTAGTTCGCCGCGTAGTTGCCGTTGAAGATGCAGTTGGTCACGCTCGGTGAGGAGCGATAGCAGTGGATGGCGCCGGCCCGGTAGGTCGACGTGTTCCGCTCGAACGTGCAATTGGTGATTTGCATGTCCGAATAGTAGTCGTACAGGCCGGCTCCGCTGTAGGAGGAGTTCTCCGCGATGGTGCAGCCGATGAGTGCGGCGTTGGACCGGCTGCACGTGATGCCGCCGCCCTGCGAGTCGCTACGATTCGAGGAGATGATGCAATTCTCGATCAAGGGCGCCGCCTGATTTTCGCAATAGATACCGCCTCCCGAGTACGTGGCGTAATTAGCTCGGACAATGCAGTTGCGAATCGTCGGGGAAGCGCCGTTCGTGCAATGGATGCCGGCGCCGTACGAGTTGCGTCCCCTCATCACGGTGAAACCGTCGATTGCCGTGCCTTGTCCCTCCGACTGGTGGAAGTAGAAACCACGCTCTTTGTTCTCGCAGTCGATAATGCACCGCTCGGGTCCGGCGGCACTGATCAGCACGACCGCCTTGCCGGCAAAGTCGATGTTTCGATTGCCCGGACCTCGGTAGAGACCGTCAGCGACGATGATGGTGTCACCGGAGACGGCGGCCGCCATCGCCGAACGGATGTCGTTAAAATCGGCCGGACCGTCATCATCGACGGTCAATGTCGCGGCACGCAAAGGCCCACCGAGGGCCAGAATGGAAATAATGACGGCAGATGCTCTCATCGCAATGTCCTCCTAATCCTTCGTGCAGGCATACCTCCACCAGCGCCTCCAGTCTACTGTCTCGCGAGCTTAGATTCAAGGAGAAAGACGGCGGAATTGACCCACGACGTCACCACCGCGGCGCTATGGCGTTGGCGACGCTGGCGGATGCTGGGGGTAATCGACCGCGAACTTGGCACGGACGCTTTCGAGAAGCTGGGCCTTCTTCT
>CAZGRF010000233.1:0-6196 GCA_964527825.1 uncultured Pirellulales bacterium | reverse complement strand
CGGCACTTTTCTCCCGCGGCAATAACAGGATTGGCCACCAGCAGTCGAGATCCGACCGCACACGCCTTGAACCAGCCCTCAGTCGGCCTTGAGCCAGGCGAAGCAGACGGTCCGCTCGGCAACGGTCAACGTGGCCGCGCAGGCTCCTTCGGCCAAATCAACAGAACCCAAATTGATCTCGTTCCAGCCCGTGTCCGTGATCGTGATAGTCGGGCCCTGGCCCTCGTCAGATGATATCTCGAACGCGGCCGGCATCGTAGGCCGGGCAGCTCGGTTGGGGCCGATTAGCAAGAAGAGCCTGCAACCACACCGCGTCATTGTGGTGTGTACTCGCGGTGAAAGCAAGACGTCTTCAACGATCGATTGCGGTTGACGGCGCGTGTGGCCCCGTCGTAGCATGGATGAACACGTAGGTCCGCAAGGGCGTAGGGTTCTGTGTCACTTGAAAGGTGCAGCCATGTCCATTAGCCCAGAATCGCCGAGAGTTCCGTGCCGACATGCGGGCGAGAGCACATGCCGGATGCGCGGCGGGACAATCATCAACATCATTACCGCCGTGATCTTCTTCGGCTTGCTCGCCTTCAGCATATTGTGGATCATAAAGCAATTTGGCCAGGCCGGTCAGCAGTACAGCGAGGTCCTGATAGATACCAGCCACAAGGCCTCGGCCCTGAAGTGCCAGATGAACATGCGTTCGATCTATCAGACCCTGCAAGTTTATGCGATGGAGAACGAGAAGTTCCCATCTTCTCAGCAGGAGTTGGTGTCCTACTGCGGCGATTCACGCCTCTTTCGCTGCAATGAGCCGAACGCGCCGATGTACGTCTACATCCCTGGCCAGAGAAATGACATGCCACCGACCAATGTGCTGGTCTACGAGCCCGAGCCCGTTCACGAGGGAAAATCCGTCGTGCTGTTCCTCAACGGCCAGATGGCCATGCTGACCCCGGACGAATTGAGGCAGGCCATCGCCGTGACCGCAGGCGCTCTCCGCAGAGGCAGGTAAATTCCTTGGACCGAACTGACAGAGCGCGGGCGGCCTAATAGCTCAGGTCGACAGGCCAGAAGACACGGTCACCGCCTGATGCACTCTCATCCCACTCAACGTTATCTCCCCCGTCGTCGCGGAAGTTCTCGGCCACGCTGTATAGAACGAAGTTGTCCTCTGTCACCTTGTAGACGAGTGGCTCATTGCTGTAGGGGTCCATCGGGATCTCGCGCAGATATCCTTCCGCGACGAGATCGCCCAACGACGCCGGCCACTGACCCTTCTCGGCCTTCCGGGCGAGAACGGCCAGAATCGTGACTACGGCTCGACCATACACGCGATGTTGCCAGCCCAGACGGATACAGCCTGCCGTTGGGCGAGCACTGCTGCGGAGAAGGTAATTGCCCGCCAATAGCTCGTCCAGCCGTGCTTCGACGGACATGCCATGACTGTAGAGCTCCCACGGCGTCTGATCCGCCAGCGCGCTGACCACCCGCCAGCACTCGTCGAACAGCCGAATGGTCCGGGCGCGATCGGGATGGGTCGCACAAATCCAAACCGCGTCAAGGTACGACAGTGGCGGTGAATAAAGACCACCGTCTTTCTTCATAGCGTACAATAGGCAAGGGATAAGCCGTCCACTACCGTGGCCATCGTCGCTGAACGAACGCTGAAAGGAATCGTAGCCATAGAGACGCTCGATGTCGTCGAAGCGAGGAACGTCCAATTGCGGCAATCTCGCCTCCAAGGTCTCCAACGACAGCCGCAAGGTGGCAGTGTCAACACTGCATCGGTCCAGCACGTCAAGCAACGAGTCGTAGCACAGCCTGCAAACCGCCAGGCCGGACAATTGTTCGACCAGCGTACCGCCGCGCGCCCGATGGACCCCTATCATGTGCATGTCCATAAGCTGCCCAATCGCAGCGTCTACCTGGCCCTGGCTGGCGCGGTACTTGGCCAGCAGAACAAACGCCCAGGCACACCGCCGCATTTCCTCGGCGTATGGCATCTTGACACCGCACAGAGCCCCATCTTCGGCCGTTAGTTCGAACCACCAGTAGGGACATCGGGCCGCTGATGCCAGCGCTCGCAGCGAGGAGTCATTGGACGAGGCCCACTGCTCTAGCGCAACGAGCTCGTCGGACGTTAGGTCAGCCAGCCATGCTTTCCATTGTTCTTCCAGTTCATCCGGTAGTGGTGTAAAACCGGCAAACAACTTGTCGTAGTGGGGCGCGGCGTTCAAATTCGGATCGTAGTCGGCGGGTTTGTTGAGACGGTTTGCCTCGGCCAAGTAGTCTACTGTGATCGTCGGTTGAGCCAATAGCAGCGGAACGATACGCCAAGCAGTCCAAGAGAGGAACAGCACGATACAAGAAACTACTAACAGGGCGATCCGTCTCTTCCTTGACCGTCTGGTCGGCGCTCGTTGCGATTCGAGAGTACGTGCCAGATCGTCTCGCATGTCGTCGCCGTGCAAAGTCAGAATTCCGGCAAACGCCAGACCAACGGCCAGCAAGGCAAAGGCCACAACCAGCATTCTGGTCCCAATGGTCTCGTCACTGCACATCACAGCAACAGCCACAACCACAAATCCTACGCTCACTCCATGCAGCACGAACGACGCTGCCGGACGGACCCAACGAACCCGGCCGAGAAACAACAGAGAGAGAGCCAGGAACAGCACATTGAGCCCAAGGACCACAAGCCCGGGCGGGTCGAATGCGCCCATGTCCTCATCCAGAAGCAATCCCAGCCACATCACCGTCCCGGCGGCCACGAACACCAGCAGGACGATGCCGAATCGCGTCGATAGTCTCAGTGAGTTTCTATACATGGTTTTGCGTCGGCTCCTGTCGCGAGACGTCTGCTCATTGGCGTCGGTCACTGCCACGTGGCGCTGCACTTGCGGCAGACGGCCTTGGTGAAGAGGAAATTGCCGCCCTTGGGCCTGCTGCTGCCGCACTGGGGACAGATGACACGGAAGTGCTCTCTCGCCCCCCGCGTGCCCAAGGCAAAGAACATCGGGAACAACGGCAAGCCCTGCAAGGCCATAAGAACGCCGACAACAACATAGCCCGGACCCTCCTGCGCCCGGGCAAAGGCCCCGACGGCAGCCAGAGTCATGATGATCCCGCCGACGAGGCCCAACAGCCGGCCCCACTGCCACGCCAAACGCTGCCCTACAAGAATGCCGATGAGGATCAGAACCGCGACTGCGACCGGCAAGACGATGCCGACGACTGATACATTGCCCGAGAGAAACAGCAACACCCCCATGAACAGCCGGGCAAAGACCATGATCCCCACCGAAACGGCCGCCACGATGATCGACGCATTCATTCTCCGTCTCCGATGCACGAGTCCCGCCGCGCGTTAGCAAGCCGCTGGTTGACCGCCGCTCGGACATCCTCGAATGAGGCGCCCTGCGGCAAGGCATGCGGGATGACAATCGCCCCAGCAGCATGATCCGCCGGGGACAGCCCACACGCGGCGGCGATCAGAAGGCTCCGCACCACTGCTTTCCGGGAATATAGTAGGTGGGACAGATGAATCGAAACATGTGCGCGATCCGGCGGGCCCGCGCCAGCTTTTCCTCGTTTTCCTGTGTCATCCGGGCCAGCTCATCGCCGAAGACCTCATCGAAGTATTGCTCGGCCGCTCTTTGCCGGTCTTCCTTGGTTTCGTACTGAGCGCGAATCTGACCCAGCTCCCCGCAGTCCAGCCAGAATCCTCGGCAGGCCGGACATTCATCCACCTCAACTTCGTGCTTGACGCTCATGAAATGCTTGAGCATCGGCTGGCTTCCGCACTTGGGGCACAGTCGTTGCAGGGTATGATCGACGACGACGTCCGGGTCCTTCGGAATGTCCAGTAGCTTTTCCCCGGCCGACTCATGCTTCTCATCGACCTTCTCGAGCTCGTAGTTGTCAAACCAGATTCCGCCGCAACCGTTCTCACACACGTCCACGACGATTCCTCCAACATCCATTTGTCGCAGTTGTCTATTACAAGCAGGACACTTCATGATCGTTGCCTCCCATGCATACCCCATCACAATCCGTTAGGTGAACACAACGCCTTGTCCCGCCAGGGACATGGCATATCGCTCGATGCATCAGCTCTCCAAGTACACACCTCCCTCGACAAGCGCATCTCGCAGATCGCGATAGGCCAAGTCGCGCGTGCCGCAGTTCTTCTTGGCGCAGAGCGCCGCCGCAGTGCCGGCGCCCTGGCCCTGGCCCATGCAGCAGACGGTGTTGCGCGTGGACATGTGGGCTTCGTGGTCCGATGTAATCATCATACCGGCGGCCAGCAGGTTGTCGATGCCTTTGACGCGCAACGCTTTGTAGGGGACGCCGTATGTGCCGCCATCTTTGATCTGCAGGCGCGGGGCCGAATCGTGGAAGCCGTAGACCATGACCTCGTCGTCGAAATGCCGACCTTCGAGCACGTCCGGCAGCGTGATGTCGTAGTCGCACTCGATGAGCCGGCCCCGCCGGATGCAAAGCTTCGGGCTCGTGCGCGCCATGAACGCCTTCTCGCAACCGGGCACATACCGTCGGAACAACTCGACGGCTTTGGCCATCCGCTGTCGAGCCTCCAACTCGGCCTTGGCGACGGCGTCTCGGTCCGTCGGACTGGTTGACAATCGGAAGTTACACTTGATGAACATCAGATAGTTGTCGTGCACGGTCGTCGTGATCATGCTCATGCCGATGGCCCGTGCCGCCCTCGTCAGCCCCGGCACGTTGAGCTGCTCGGCGCCCGCGCGGACGATCTGATCCGGCTGGCCGCTGCGCATCCCGCGAGCCAACTGCCCCAGGGCATTGTGGGACTGAAGGAACGCGTGGTATTTGTCAATGGAAACGTTGCCGATACCGACGCTGTTGCAGACGGCATAGTCGTTCGGCTCGGTATATCGCGCGCCGGCGTAGGCGGCCAGATCGCCGTAGGCCGTGCAGTCCACGAAGCACTTCGCGTAGAACGCCTCACGCCCCGAGCGGCTCTCGGCAATCACACCTTTGACTCGCGGGCCCTCCATAATCGCCCCGGCCAGCAATGTGTTGACGAAGACATGGACGCCCGCCTCGGCCAGCATTTCGAACGTCGTGAGCTTGTAGAGTTCCGTGTCAATGGCGGTGCATACGCAATCGTAATCGTAGCCTCGGGACATCTCGGCGTGACCCGACGTCCCACCGACCTTGGCGAGCCGGTCGATGATCTCCTGGGCGATCCCGCGCACGACTTGGCGCTTCTCGACACCAGGGAAAGCCTTCCATAGATTGTAGAAGCTGTGCAGCGCCGTACCACCTTCGGTGGCGGTCCCGCCCGGGTAGCCCTTGACTTCGATCAGCGCCGTCCTGGCCCCTTGCCTCGCCGCCGCAGTAGCTGCGACCACACCGGCCGTCCCCGCGCCCGCGACAACAACATCGAATCTCCGAATGGGCAACTTCTTGGCAGGCTCTTCGCAGAAGTCCGGCGAAGAGCCCGCGCCTCGCGCCGGACTGCCCAGCGCCGAGGCTGCACCGGCTCCCACCATCAGCATCCGCTTTGAGAACTCGCGTCGATCCATGCGTTCCTCCCTTCTGCACGCCGTTGCCTCGCGACAGGTAGCCAGCCGCAGAGGCAAGGTCCTTGCCTCCACTAGCGGTTCGACCATTTGATCTGGAACTCGATCTCCTCGTCATCGCCCTCGCGCTCGTGTTCGAGGTTGAACTCGGCCCGCACCGGCAGGTAGATCCGCTCACCAGCGATCTGAATCTCGAACTTCTCACCCTGCTCCAGTGCATCGGCCAGCCGCCGCAACTTCGCTACGAACTCCGCCGTCGAATACACCTTCTCCACGTCTCGTTCCGGTTTCTTCCCCATGTGTCCCCTCGACAGTCTCCTGACAGTGCATCCGTAGCCGATCACCCGATCAGCCACCTCAAATGCCATGATACCGGAGACAGGGCCGCCGGTCCAAGGGCGTTTTCGCAAATGCTCACGCTCACACAAACAGGTCACGGCGTCGCCAGACGAGACCGCCGGCGATGGTCGCGACAACGAGAATGCCGGCCAATATGCCCATATTCCTCACCGGCCAGCCTTTCCAGAGGTTCGAGTAGTAGATCAGGTAGAAGAGCGTCATGCGACTGAGGTACTGCAGACCAGGCCACCATTGAGCGATGATCGCGATGAAGTAGTTGAGTGTAAGGAAGGCCACCG
>CAZGRF010000232.1:0-6200 GCA_964527825.1 uncultured Pirellulales bacterium | reverse complement strand
CCTCTCGATAACCTCCACCAGCGGACTCTCCCGCAAATCATCTGTCCCGGCCTTGAAACTGAACCCCAGAATGCCGATTCTCTTCTTCTCCAAAGACATGATCATGTCAAGGCCGACATCGATCTGCCGCAGGTTGCTGGGAAGAACGGAATTGAGCACCGGCACCTCGACGTCGAGCGTGCGAGCCTTGTAGGCCAGAGCGCAAACGTCTTTGCGCAGGCAAGATCCGCCAAATGCGAAACCAGGCACGAGGTAGTATGGAGAGAGATTCAACTTCGTGTCCTGGCAGAAAACGTCCATGACTCTGTGACTATCGATGCCCAGTCGCTTGCAGATGCGTCCGATCTCATTGGCAAAGTCCACCTTCAAGGCATGCCACACGTTGTCGGCATACTTGACCATCTCGGCCGTTTCTATCTCCGTTCGAATCACTGGTGCGTCAAGCTTCTCGTACAGGGACGCCACACGATCACCGCTCGCCGCGTCCGTCTGGCCGATCACGGTCTTGGGCGGATGGTAGAAATCGTGGACGGCCGTTCCTTCCCTCAGGAACTCGGGGTTGTTGCATACTCCAAAATCACGGCCGGCTTGCTTGCCGGAATGCTCCTCAAGCATCGGGATGACGACTCCGCGCACCGTTCCCGGCAGTACCGTGCTCCGGCAGACCACGATGTGGAAATCCGCCTTGTCGCGGAGAGCCTCTCCGATATCCTGGCAGACCTTCAGAACGTATCTCAGGTCAAGATCCCCATTGGCCTGGCTGGGCGTGCCTACACAGATAAGGGACAATTCCGAAGACATCACCGCCTCGCGCGGGTTCGTCGTGGCTCGCAGTCGTCCGGCATCGACAGCCTCGCGAATGAGCTCTCCCGTTCCCTGCTCAACGATCGGAGACATCGCCTTGTTGATAAGGTCGACCTTGGTCGTATTGGGATCTACCCCAACGACGTGGTGTCCGTCTTTCGACAGGCAGGCGGAACTGACAACTCCAACGTAGCCCATCCCGAAGATAGAGATCTTCATTGCTCTCTTCTCCTGCAAATTGAAACCCCCTCATCCCCGTTTCGACCGACCTGAAAGGGCCCTGCGTTTAACCCCTGGGAGGTCGTGTCGCGCTGCGGGACGATTCATCGCGCTCCCAGACGTACCGGCCAATCCGACGGTACAATCGGCGTCCACGATATTTGGAGATCACCGTCACCCACAGGTAGACCAGCGCGTGTGGCCATAGGAGCGGACGCGTGGCAATCCCGCTGACGTTGGCTCCATAGTGTTTGGTCGCAGCCTCCCGGGCAGACAACTGCGGGAAGCGGTCACGGAGTTGATAGCGTCCAAGGCAACTGCGAGCCTTAATCCTGATGAGGTCGCGAACTGATCGCGGCGCCTTTACCACTGATCTGCATTCGGGCAGAGCGATGCGTTCGGACGAGGTGAAAAGCATGCGTATGTAAGCGTCATCTCCCAAGATGTCCGAAAAACGCTCGAAACGACGTCGCCCGGCCTCACCTAGCGCATACACGCCGGCCCCCATGAAGCCCTCCCTCGTGTAACTCATCCTATTCCACACACGGTAGAAGGCTCGGACCGGCCAGCTCGCCTGACCGAGATCCATGGACATGGACGGCGCTGCAGCAAGATAAGGGCCATTCCGCAGGACCTCTGCGATTCGCTGGACAGCGTCTCCCCGAAGTCGAACGTCCGCGTCGACATAGAACCGCGGGAAGCACCCGGCTGCTTCATCGCCCAGATTCAGGGCGTTGGCCTTCGAAGCGATGGGAGTCTCAATGATGCGAATGTGGTTGCCACAGGCCCGGGCAACCTCCGCCGTGTTGTCACTGCACCCGTTGCAGACAACAATCACCTCCACCTCGTCCCGCTGCAAGCCTTCGGACAGTTCAGCAAGACACTGGCCAATGACATTCGCTTCATTGTGAGCTGGAATGATGATAGAAACTGCGCTCATCTGATTTGCTGCCGTCAGCGGCACATGCACGAGTTCTCAATGGACCATGAATCGATGCCCGTCCCTAACCGGAATCAACGGCACGCTGCGGCGCAACCGGGGCAGCATACGTTTCCCCTCCCACAGCAATCAACGTCTCGGGCCAGAACGTCACGCGCTGCTTGACGATCCTGCTGTCGGGGAAGCAGCGAGCCAACTGCGTCGCGCCGAGCAGTCGCAGGCTGTCGTGGCCTCTCATACCCCAAGCGTAGCGTTTCTGCACGTGATTGTAACTCACCACACGTGCACATCTGACGTAGCAGCGTCCCGGCAACCATGTGACAAACGGCAGCCGTGCATGGAATTCGAAGGGATACCACCGATTCGGCGTCGTCACGAACCAGGCCTTGCCTACCCGCATGATCTCCTGAGCCATTCGCTGCTGCCGTGCAAAATCACCAACGTGCTCGATAACGGCGTTGCTGTGAACGATGTCAAAATACTTGTCCGGCCACGGCAGGTCACACGCATCCGCAACGCGGGCATCGACCTCGGGGTAACAGTCCTTTATCTGGCTCACATGATCCGCAGACACATTGACCACGCTCAGCATGTCTTTCCAGGGATAGTTGTCGATGAACTGAAGCATACGATCGTGCCGAGGATTCACTTCTCCGCCCACGTCCAGCACCTTCTGGGTCGGCGCCGGCTTCATCAACTCGTTGAACAGTTCGAGCTTTCGCTTTCGGCTAACAGTAGAGAAACGGGCAAAAACACTCATCGCTGCGCTTCCGGACTCGATGCTCTCGCATGAGCGCCAACAGGGAGAACGGGCCGGTCAACTACGCACAGGCCCCGGTACCCGCGTGCAGCTCCAACCATACCTCGCGCATACGTCCGCACCGTGCCCCAAGCGTTCGACCTGTCGCGAGTGGGCACACACGTCTTGGCCAGCCAACCGGGGATGCGAACCAGGAAGAACAGAGCCGTCAGTACACAGCCCAGGATGTACTCCGGCGTACCCGCGTGCTTTTTCAGGAAGTATAAAATGCTGCCGGACAATTGCAGCCTCATCGTCGGGGCTACCTGCCGACTGCTCGCCTTGCCCAAATGAATGATGCACGCTTCCGGCACAAACATGACCTTCCATCCGGCCTTCTTGAATCGGTAGCACCAATCAGTCTCCTCGGCGTACATGAAGAAAGTCTCATCCATCACACCGACCTGCTGGATTGCCTCCCGGCGAACCATCATGAAACAGCCGCTGACAACATCGACTGCGCGAGAACTGCTCTTGTCCCACCACGTCATACGCTCGCGGCCGAAGAAACGGTTCTTGGGAAAGAGCTTGTAGAGATAGAGGGCCGAAAGAAGCATGTTCAGAGTTGACGGAAACATGAAGCAACTCGCCTGAGGCGTGCGATCGGAATTCAGCACGCGGCATCCCGTGACGGCAGTCTCCGGATGCGCGTCGGCAAATGCAACAGCCTTTTCAATCGCGCCGTCGAGAACGATGGTATCGCTGTTAAGCAGGAGGACGTAGCGGCCCTGAGCCGTGGTCATTCCCTGATTGTTCCCCGCAGCGAACCCCCGGTTCTCCTCGTTGGCGATGAGAATCACGCGAGGGAATTCCTTCCGCACCATCTCTACGGAACCGTCGTGGGATGCATTGTCTACGACAATGACTTCGCAGGCGATGCCCTGCGTCTGCCCGAAGACCGACACCAAGCAGTCGCGCAGGATGTCACGCGTGTTCCAGTTAACGATGACCACGGACACGTCCAGGATAGTCTCCATCGGTCACATGGGTAAACGCCGTACCTTGGCTCAGTTTCCCTCAACGAGAACACGTTGCCGAGGCCCCGAGGCAACGGCGCCGGATCGCGAAGGCAGGCTCCGCGAATCTGCTCGTCGGGACAGGGGCGGTGGCTTGTTTCCAACAACCCCAGCCATCATCCCCACAGCCGCCAGCGTGGAATACAGAAGCATGCGTATCTGGCCAAAGTAGGAAACGCCGAAAAAGGAAATGCAGTGACCCACAAGGGAAACACACACACCCCACAGGAACCACCGGTGGCTCGGCGACTGCGCGCGCAGGGAGGCGGCGCCCGCAATGTTGATAGCCATAATCAGAACGATGACAAACACTATGAGCGTAGCGGCCCCCCCGCGAACGGCCTGAAGAACGTATTCATTTGTGACGTCCTGCAAACCGAAGCCCCAGTGAGCGGTGTCACGCGTTCCCAAAAGCACCCACTCATTGAAATGGCGAATGCATGCATCTACGAGGCGGTATCGATGGTAACCTGTCGATCCCCCAATCACATTGACGCGAGCAAGCAGATGCCAAACCGGCGCCTTCATCACGATGTGAAGCGCCGCAACCATGCAAAGCAGCACCCACGCAAATGAACGCCCGTAGAACCGGTACTTGTACAAAGCGAACAGAAGCAAGACCGCCGCAAGCGTACAGATCGGCGTACTGGAGGCAGACGCAAAGACGATGAACACACTCGCCCCCGCGGCTGTCCAGAAGAGCCACCGCCATCGAGGCATATGCGTCAGGGCCAGGAACACAGGCGTCAGCGTTCCCCAGAACAGACCCATCATAATGGAGTGGGGAAACGCCGCCTGACAGCGATAGCGACCCTCTCGGACCCATGTCACCACACGACCCATGACCACAAACGGGTTCCTGCCCGTAGAGAACTCATATATGACCGGGATCGTCAACAAGACGGTACAGACAGCAAACGCGTTGAAGGTCACGCTGATTTCATCCCACGATTGGAAATACTGTCGGAAGACCCAGTACGTTCCCAGAACATCCAAGAGCACCCCGCACTTGTAGATGACAGCCCCCATTTCGCCCCACTGGGCCACATAGATTATGGCTCCCATCACAGCCCAAGCGAGAACCACCTTGTCAAACCGCTTCCACCGAACCCGTCTTACTTCTCCGCGCAGATAGAGCCGCGCTATCGCTGCCACAAGCAATATCCGTAGCGGCGTGAAATCGAGATCGAAGACGATCATCCGTTGATCTGCCGGGATAAAGGACGCCGCGACGATGAAGGGAACAACAAAGAACCTCCGAGGCAATGCCAGTACCAGAGCTGCCAGTATGACGGTGACTACAAGCGTCGGAAGATTGATCATTGGCGGTGCCCCTTCGCCGCGCGGTAGCAGGCGAGAAGCCTGAGAGGCAACGCACAATAAACCAGAGGTCTGTAGTAGTAGGGGTCAAACGGATGCAACGCAATACATGCGAATGCCGTCTGAACCGCGTCCAGACGACGCCCCTCGCGTCGAAGATCGAGCGTGCTCTCGATAAAATGCGGTACCACGCCACGTTCTCTGTGCCGGTGCGCGATTCTCGAAAAGCGCCTTGGCCGAGGCGTCAGATGCGCAGACGGGTCCCATCCTCTTCGCTCGCACGCTCTAACGATCACTTCCCGCTCCATCTGGTAGTTCCGGAGGGGATCGACGCGGGTGCTCGAGCCGGAATGGATCCGGTAGGTGTAGAGGCACTCCCGAATGCGAATCATGGGATGCTCTTCACCGATTCGCAGAACATAATCGACGTCTTCAGCCACAGGGAGTCTGGCCTCGAACCGCATGTCTCCCACCGCACTCATGCGATACATCGCCGTTGCCGGTATCCCAGGTACGCGGAATCGATCGATATCACCGCGACATTCATCGACCTCCTTGAAGCGCAGGCGCGGCGCCACTATCCTGCCTTTGATCATGAGATCGTGTCCAATGAACACGGCCACAACCTCCGGTCGTTCACACATGGCTTCAAGCTGTCGCTGAATTCGTTCCGGATAGCTGATATCATCGGCATCGTGGGCAACGTAGAATTCGCCGGCGGACTCGTCGAGACCGTGGTTCATGGCACTCGCACGCCCCATATTCTCCTGTCGAATGACGCGCAACCTTGGGTCTCGTAGATCACCTATGGTGTCCAGACAGTTGTCGGAGCTTCCATCATCTATGATGATTATCTCCAGATGCTTGTATGTCTGATTCAAGATGCTCATCACCGACGGTCGCAAGCACGCGCCGGCATTGTAGCAGGGCGTCAGGACGGTCACTAATGGATTGCTCATCTGTCTTTTTGCCTCCGTGCAAGAGATCGCCGCAATTCTGCCGTCAGCACCCGAAGCCGCCGCCATCTTCGCCGCCAGCCTAGATAGTAGCGTGCCTCGTAGGGGTCATCCAGCAGGTTCCGGATTATCTCTTGGCGCCACCG
>CAZGRF010000231.1:0-6239 GCA_964527825.1 uncultured Pirellulales bacterium | reverse complement strand
CGGAGAGCCGGCAGCCGTGCTCGTGGAAGAACTCGTGCCGCTTGCGCAGGGCCGTGATGTAGCTGTGAAAGTTGCCGATGTCGATGTCGCACAGCGGTTCCAGCTTGTCGATGAACGCATTGAGCTTGGGCAGGTCTTCGGTAGCCATGCCTTGGTCCGGCCGCCACGTGGTGTGCACCTTGATCTCGAAGTCATCGTATTTGATCTTGCGGTGATGTTCGAGTGTGTCGAGCGGCCCGTCCGTGGTGCAGACGAGCTTGACGTTCATCTTGCGCATGATGTTGCGAACGCTGAATTCCCGCGAGCGCAGCATCTCGCTGCACGCGTCGTAGATGCTCCGGGCGGTCTTAGCGTTCAGGAGCTTGCCGGTGATGCCGAACGGGCTGCGCAATTCCAGATGCGTCCAGTGGTACAGCGGGTTGCCCAGACAGTAGGGTACTGTCGCAGCCCATTGCTCGAACTTGTCGTAGTCACTCGCGTCGCCCGTGCAGTATCTCTCCGCAATGCCGTTGGCCCGCATCGCGCGCCATTTGTAGTGGTCGCCGTAGAGCCAGGCCTGCGTGAGATTCTCGAACCGGTGGTCCGAGGCGATCTGATGGGCCGGCAGGTGACAGTGGCAGTCGTAAACGGGCATCTTCGCCGCGTGGTCGTGATACAGCAGTCGCGCGGTCTTGGTTTGAAGCAGGAAGTCTTCCGTCAAGAATTGGCCGGTCATTGCTCTCCCCAACTGCTAGGGTTAACAGCTACTTGTCTTTGCCTTGTCTGTCCTGGTCGCCTCGGGCTTGTGGTTTAGCCACAGGCTTCTGGAACGCGGCCATCTTCTTGGCCCAGTCCGAGATCTCACTCTGCGTTTTCTGGAGCCGCTCAGAGCGAGGCTTGGGCTGCTTCTTCTCCTCCTGCCGCATTTTGTAGTCGTAGATGCCGTAGGCGATCCACCCGACGGCAACCAGAACGGTGGCGACGATCATTACTGGCCAGAACATGGCGTCCTTCCCTTCCAATCAACGCGTTCGATGGGCCAAAACCATGTCAGTGCGCAACTGGGCGGATAGTAATCGAATCCTCGGGGACGGTCAACCGGCCAGCGACTGTTTATCGCCGCGCGCCCGCGATTCCGCGATAATCGATTCCTGTGGCCGCCCGCGGGCGGTATAATAGGAGTATGACTCGCAAGATCGCAAAACTGCGTCGCATGGACGAATACTCGGAGATAGAGGAAAACCTTCGGTACTGGCTCAGCCGACCTCCGGAAGAGCGCCTCGCGGCGGTCGACGAGCTTAGACGCCAGTTCAATGGACCTACCCAGCGACTTCAAGGGACTGCTCGAGTCATTCAACGCTCACGAGGTTGAATACCTCATCGTCGGCGGCTACGCCCTGGCCTTCCACGGCGCGCCCCGCTACACGGGCGACATCGATCTGTTCGTCAGGCCGACCGCCGAAAATGCCACCTGGATTCTGGCAGCGCTGGAGGAGTTCGGGTCTGGCTCGTTGGACTTGTCCGCAGAGGACTTCACGGCGCCGAACAAGGTTGTGCAGCTTGGTGTCCCGCCGGTCCGCGTTGACATCATTACGTCGGTCTCGGGCGTCTCATGGGAAAAGGCCGACGCCGGGAGGGTGCCGGGTCGTTACGCCGAGATGCCGGTGTTCTTCATTGGCCGCGAGGATTTCCCGGCCAACAAGCGCGCCATCGGAAATAGAATGGGCGCCGCCGACATCGAAGCCCTCGGCGGGTAGTAGGCTCACGGCTCAAGCGTTTACCGCGTGCGGTTCGAGAGTTGCGACCGGCTGGTGCGGTACGCTATTGTTTTGTGCGGCCCGGAGGCCCGGTTGTCTTGGCCTCGGCGATTCGTCGCCAGGCGTAGTCTATGGCTGCGATGAGGCCGATCATGCGGATCAGTTCCTCTCCTGGTCGACAGGTCGATACACTGCCGGTCAGGCAGTAGACAGCCAGGATACCGGCACACACCAATATGGCCACCACACGCCTCATGTCGCGTTTCTTCCCCGAAGAACCGGAACCGGCGTCATCGGCTGCGACAGAGAGACCTTGGGCCCGATTCGGCCGCCCCGTTGAAAAGGCATAGCGGCACTCTCACGTCAGTGCCCCGAACGTTTGCTTGTTTTCGGACACACACTCTCGCGTAGCTTCCGATCGCTGGACGCTGAAGGTCAGTCATCAACCGTCCACAATGGACCCTACGGTCACCTCATCAATGGTGCTTCCATCTAAGCATAGTATCGGCACAAAAGGCGGGGCGATTGAGCCAAGAGCGATGAGCAGGAGGCTTTGCCCAGACCTCTGGCGGTCTTGACCTGCGGAGTGGGCGATCGTGCCGCAGAATGGTCATCTAACCTGGGGAGGTTCCGGCCGCGGGGAGCATTGACAAGGGACCACGGAGGGTCAACGGCTGTGGCGAATTATGACGTAGCCCATTTCGACGACATCGAGGCGGCGCGGTGTCCGTGCGGGTATGCCCGGAGGGTCTTTGCCCCACCGGACAGTCTGGTCGCGACGCGGCGCATTGTCGAGGCCTCGGCCGAACCGCAGGCCCACTTCCGCAAGCCGCGCTGTCGCCACCGCGTCGTCGGCGAGCTGCGCTTCGTCAGCGTCTGCATCCTGCCCTTCGACCCAGCCGACGAATGGTTCGACTAGGTGCATGGCGGCCCCCAGAGGCCTTGCGGATGCCTCCTGCTCATCCCGGGGTTTTTCGTCCCGGCGGGGCTTTACAGAACGGGCCCGGGCTGGTAGGATTCCGGTTTGGTTTGCCGATGTAGCTCAACGGTAGAGCACGGCTTTCGTAAAGCCGGGGTTGAGAGTTCAAATCTCTCCATCGGCTGTCTCGTGTGCCCGAATCCGGTTGATTCACGGGCCACCCTCTGGGGAACCCCGGCATTTGACAATTCCTGGCTACCAATCTGATCCAGGTTGGCGTATCCTACGTATGCGCCGATAGTGGCCATGACCGAAACTGAGGCAGGAGAGTTGACTATGGACTCGTTGTCAAAGCGCTCGACGGATGATACGACGCCGCAGGCGCGGAACGTTCAGTATGAACTCTACCGCCAGATGTCGCCCGCGGAGAAGCTCAGACTGGTCTTCGAGGCGTACCAGATGGGCAGGCAGCTTGCGATCGCCGGGATCAAGATGCGAAATCCCCACGCTGGTGACGAGGAGGTCTGGCATCTCTGGGCCCGGAAGCAACTGGGCACGGAGTTGTATGACATGGCCTACGGAGCGATGAGTTGTGAGTGAGCTGCGCGAAATCCAGGTCCTGGAGCGGCTGGCCGAGGTGCTCGACACGCTCGGCATCCCGTATGCGATCGGCGGCTCGATCGCCAGCAGCGTCTACGGCACGGTGCGCTTCACGCGCGACGCGGACATCGCGATGCTGCCTTTCCCCTCGGCGGCCGACAAGTTCTACACCGTGCTCAAGGACGAATTCTACGTCAACGAAGAGGCGATGCAGCGGGCCTTGGGGTGCTGCGGCACGTTCAACATCATCCACTTCGATACGGCCTTCAAGATCGATATCTTCCTGCTCGGCCCGAGCGATTTCGAGCAGCAACTGCTGGTCCGCAGCAAGCTGGTGCGGCTGGGGGAAACCCCTGAGAGCGACCTGTGTTTCGTCGCGCCGGAGGATGTCATCCTACTGAAGCTGCGTCGTCTGGACGAATCGGACGGCTTCGACGAGAATCAATGGGACGACATCCTGGGCGTCCTGGCCATTCAGGGCCGGACCCTCGACTTCCGGCACCTTGCGGATTACGCGAAGATTCTTGGCGTCGAGGACCTGCTGGAGCGAGCCATCGCGGAGGCGGCGACATACGTGTGAATATGGATCTCGAAGCAAAGAGCAACGCGCTCCGCGCGATATTGAGCGATCTTGGCAGGGTCGTCGTCGCGTATTCCGGCGGCGTCGACAGCACGTGCCTGTTGAAAGTGGCGGTCGATACGCTCGGGGCAGCGAACGTACTGGCTTGCATCAGCGCCGGGCCTGCGGAGCCGAGTCATCAGCTGGCCCAAGCGGCGGCGCTGGCACGTGACATCGGTGTCGAGTTGCAGACGGTCGAGACGGGCGAACTGGAGGACCCGCAATTCGTGGCTAACCAGGCGGACCGGTGCTTTCACTGCAAGTCGCACGTGTGCAAGACGCTGCTGGAGATCGCACGGCAGCGCGGTTTCGCGCACGTGGTTTTCGGTGCGAACTATGACGACCTTGACGATTTTCGGCCGGGCAACCGGGCCCTCGCGGCATTCGGGATTCGTTCGCCTTTGGCCGAAGCGGGTCTGATCAAGGATGACATCCGCCGGCTTAGTCGGCAACTGGGTCTGCCAACGGCTGACATTCCGTCGTCCCCGTGCCTGGCCTCGCGAATTCCCTATGGGCTGGAGGTGACCGCCGAGCGGCTCAAGCAGGTGGACGAGGCGGAGGCTTTTCTGCGCGAGCTCGGTTTCGTCGAGCTGCGTGTGCGCCATCACGACACAATCGCGCGGATCGAGGTCCGGCCGGGCGACATCGCGCGGATTACCGCCGAGCCGGTTCGCTCGCAAGTGATCGACAAGCTCAAGTCGCTGGGTTTCAAGTTTGTGACCTTGGACCTGCAGGGCTTTCGGTCCGGCGCGCTCAACGAGTCGCTGTCCGAACAAGCCAAGCACGCCGCTCTTGACAAGTAGACGCATCCGGCGCGGGAGGAACGTATGCTGAGGCTATTGACAGCCGACAGACGGAAGGGTTTATCGTCATGCATTTGTCGGATGGTCTGGATGTCAGGATTGATTCCCTATCTGTGCCTGCCCGCGTGGGACGTGGCTGCGGCGAGCGAACGCCCCAGCCAGGGCGATCTGCTTGTGATGAGCTTCAACATTCGCGATGGCAATGTCGACGACGGTGCCGACCGTTGGGCGCATCGCCGAGGGATGGTTTGCGACGTCATTCGTCGCTACGACGCGCACTTGGCTGGCTTGCAGGAGGCGCATCGGTTCCAGATTGACCAGATTGTCGAGGCGCTTCCACAGTACGGCTGGCTTGGTGTCGGCCGGGAGGACGGCCGGCGGCTCGGCGAGCACAGTGCCATCCTGTACCGCAAGGACCGGCTGACGGTTGATGACAGCGGGACGTTTTGGCTCTCCGATACACCCGAAGTCCCCGGCTCCATCACGTGGGGCAACGCCTGCACGCGCATCTGCACGTGGGGGCGATTCATCCACAAGCCGTCGGGCAAGGCGTTCTACGTGTACAACCTGCACCTCGACCACGTCTCGCAGCCTTCGCGGGAGAAGAGCGCGGTCCTGCTGGCCCAGCGGATCGACGAGCGGGCGGAAGGTGATCCCGTCATCGTCACCGGTGACTTCAACGCGGGCGAGCACAACTACGTTATTCAGTACCTAACCGGCCGCATGGCTCTGGCGTTAGACGACGGCAGGGTAGCGAGGATGTCGACGCCGTTGGTCGATACGTTCCGTCTCATGCACCCAGACGCAGCGCCGGCCGGCACGTTCCACGGCTTCACGGGCGATCGCTCGCGTGACAAGATCGACTACATCTTCGTCCAGCCGGGCGTGCAGGTGCTCGACGCGGCGATCCTCTACGACAACGACAACGGGCGGTATCCATCCGACCATTTTCCGATCATGGCATCGCTGTCGCTGACCGAACCCAGACCGGCGACGTACTATCTCGACAGCGCCACGGGCGACGATGACAACGACGGGACCAGCCCGGATCAGGCCTGGAAGACTCTGGCTCCTGCCAACGCGCGCGAGTTCGGGCCTGGCGACAAGATCCTCTTCAAGGCCGGCACCGCCTACGCAGGTCCGTTCCGGCCGCGCGGCTCCGGCAGCGCCGAGGCCCCCATCATCGTTGACAAATACGGCGACGGTGACAAACCGCGCATCGACGGCGGGGGGATTCCAGACGCAGTCCTGATCGAGAACATCGAGTACTGGGAGCTGAACGATCTCGAAGTGACGAACCTCGGCGCCGAGCGGGCCGACTGGCGCACGGGCGTGCGCATCTCGGCCAGCAACTGCGGCACGCTCCACCACATTCATTTGAAGAATCTGACTGTGCGGGACGTGAGCGGCAGTAACGACAAGAACCGTGAGGGATGTGGCATCTTCTTCGAGTGCAAGGGCCGGACAGCTTCACGCTTCGACGGCCTATTGATCGAGGATTGTCACTTGATCCGCACCGACCGCAACGGCATCTGCGGGCGCTCGTCCTTCACCAACCGCCG
>CAZGRF010000230.1:0-6248 GCA_964527825.1 uncultured Pirellulales bacterium | reverse complement strand
GACTTCTACGACCGGCAGGACCACACGGTCGTGGTTGAGGGAGCCGAGAAAGCTACTGCTGCCGTCTACGTCCTAAAAGACAGCTACTACTACGTGACCAACGAGGCCGGCTGGGACCCGCAGTGGTTTGCCAGGGAAGGGTTGGCCCTCTTTCTGGGCCGATACGAGCGATTCAGCGAATTCAGCGCGCCGCCGTAGCGGCGACCGGAAGCGTCCCATCCGAGCGGCGTCAAGATACTGCTTGCGATACCCGATAGAAACCATGAGCTGAATGCTGCCGGCGCCAACAAGCCGGGCCAAGACGAACTCCAGACAGGGCCCCATCAGGACGCAACGTGCAGATGAGAACGTGCACTTCCATTCTCGGGTTGGTCATCACGATCATTGCCACCAGCAACACACCTGCCGGCGAAGGCGCGGAAAGGGCTGGGCTCAAGGAATCGGAATGGTTCGTCGGGGCAGGCGCACTTGTCATGTCAAAGCCCTACCGCGGGCTTGACTCGAAAGCCTACGTCATTCCCCTGTTCGGCTATGAAGGCGACCGTCTGTACCTGCGTGGAATCGTAGGGGGCTACCGGCTGTTCAAGGGCGAAAGATGGTCGCTGGGTCCGGTGCTGCAGCCACGCTTCGAGGGCTATCACGCTGAGGACAGCACCGCATTGGCGGGCATGCGCGACCGTGCCCCCTCTCTGGACGCCGGCGTCGAGTGGTCTTGGTTGGCCAACTGGGGGTCGGTCAGTGTCTCCCTCGTTACCGATGTCTTTGGCAAGCATGACGGCCAGGAATTGGAGGTCAGTTATACGGCGATGTTCCCCCACGCGGGCTTTGACTTCATCCCGTCGGCAGGAGTACGTTGGAGAAGCAGCAATCTGGTCGGTTACTACTACGGCGTGCAAGCGGATGAGGCCCGCGCAGGCCGGCCTGCCTACGAGCCCGGCGACACAATCACCCCGGTCATCAGACTGGCCGTCCGGCGCAAGCTTTCTGCCAAGTGGTCGGCCCTGGGTGCCGCTCAGTACGAGTGGTTCGGCAGCGCGATCACCGATAGCCCCATCGTGGAAAACGACTACGGCGTGTCCTTCATGCTCGGATTGGTGTATTCCTTCTGAGTCTCAGCGGAATCTCTCGCCTCGTCGGGACCGTGCAGCTATAGAGCCTCGAGTGGCTGCCACTTCCCGTCCGCGTGTACCATTCGTCTCGCGGTCCCCGCTGCGATGCAGAAGAGCAGCATGGCGGCCATCCAAAGCCCTGGATGGAGACTAGTCGCACGAAAGCATTGGGTCCGCGCGTTTGACGAACTGAATGGCGATGCCCCAGGGGTCTCGGAGCACGGCGATTCTGTCGCCTGTCGGCGCAGCGATGACCCCGGCGACCGCAGTCGCCCCGGCAGCGATCAGCCGGGCACGGACGGCAGCTACATCATCAACCATGAACGCCACGTGGAGCAGCAGGGGGTCCATTGCCGCGTAGTCCGGCACCGCGTCAGGAGGGTTGGTGTACAACTCGAGCATCATGTTGCCGTCTTGGTCCGCGATGAAACGCGCATTCGCCGGCGGGGGGCCCTCGCGGACGACCTTCATGCCAAGGTTATCAGCATACCACCGAGCCATCGTGATGGGATCGAATACGTTGAGGCCGACGTGTTCGAAGCGCACGGGGCCGGTGTCTCTGCTACGATCATTCATTTCCCTGCGTGCCCTCCATGGAATTCTCTTGTGATGCAATACAGACGCTGTCTTCGCACTAGAGAAAACGACGCATATATACCATTATCTCCATGCTGACACGGCGAAATGGTATGTGTGGTAATATGCGGAAGTTGCGTTGGTCAGTGAATGCACAATCTCTGCCCGTAGGAAAAATGGGAGGAAGAATCACAGCGCTGTACGTGACTTCATGTAGGTTTCCACTCCGAACGGCAGACGGCCCAACGAGCGCTTGGCTCGTGATTCCGGTTCGGACTGCTACTTTGTCGTGACGCCGAGAAGAAACAGCAGCATCACAAACATCGTCAAGAATAGCTCGTTCATAGCTTACACCACCCCAAATATATAACGCGATTATACCACAAAAGGGGACGGAAGTCAATATCCTGTATCCAAGATTTCGCGATCTTGGAGAGGAATTCTGCTGTAATAGAGGCGTAGGAGCGCAAGAAAGGCGTCTGCTGGGACAATTTGGGAGACGTGCTGTTATCGGTCGCAATGATCGGCGGTCGCGCAGGCGCGCTTCTGAGGTGGAGATTCGTTGCGAGCGTGGTCTGTCGGGGTTGGTCACGAGAGGCGCATGGCCTTGTGCTGCATTTGGCCTTTGACGGAGCGGCACGGCTTTGATATACAAGCTCCATCTGGACGGCACTTTGGCCTGGGAGGCTGTATGAAAGTTGCTAAGGAAGGCACGACACTGGGGGGACGCATCTGTGGGATGGCAGCGGTTCGGCTGGTGATGACAACCGCGACCGTCGCGGTGATGCTGGCGGGATGTGCCAACTTGCGCGTGACCGATCCGGCAAGGACAGCAACGGAGCAGTTCCTCCTTTCCCAAGCCGCTATCGAAGCCGTCAAGCCGTTGTCCTTCGAGGTACTGCACGGACGCAAGGTTTATCTTGACGACACGTATTTCGCGGCCGCGGAGAGAGAGTTCGTTTTGGGCGAGCTTCGCGCCAAGCTGCTTCTCTCGGGCGTACAAATCTCGGCCGAACGGAAGGAGGCCGAGATCATCCTGGAGGTCAGGAGCGGGGGCGTCGGTATCGACCGCTACGAGAGCCTGTTCGGGCTTCCGTCTATTGGAGCGGCGTCAGCGGCGGCGTCAGCGGCGGCCGGTGTGCCTGTTGCCAGCATTGTGACGCCGGAAATCGCCATCACGAAGGAGGTCAAGCAGATTGGGTTCGCCAGCGTGGCCTACGTGGCGTTTTGGAACGACACCGGTGAAGTGGTCGCCAGCTCGGGACTGTCGATCGGAAAGGCTTACCGCGACGACTGGTGGTTCCTCGGCTTTGGCCCAAGGAGCACGGGGACCGTTCCACCTGTGGACCATCGCATCGAATGATCTTCGCGCCTGTTTCTGCTGGGCTCAGAGGATCTCACATTGAAGGCCGCCGTCCTACAGGTAGACAATGAGACGTTGGACGATCAGAATTGTAGCGTGTCTGCTCCTGCTCCTGCTGATTGCAGTAGTGGCCGTGCATATCGTGCTGCAGACCGATCTGCCACGCCGATGGATTCTCCAAGCAGCCCGCAAGCGGACAGGACTTGACGTGCTGGCCGAGTCTGTGTCCATACGGTGGAGCGGGCGAACGACTATCCGCAATATCACGGTCAAGATGCCGCTAAACGACACGGATCTCTTGTCCGCCGATACGATCGAACTGTCGCATACGTCCGTTCCCGTGTTGCTGCTAACGGGGTCGTTCCGGCTCGGGTCGGTGCGAGTCGAGGGTCCGCAAGCATATCTGCGGCGGGACGGAAACGGTCGCTGGGACGTGCAGGACGTCGCGGATCGGCTGGACGCGGCGGCAGCCTCGTCGGGGCAGCGGGGCGGACCGGCCGCATTGCCCAACGTCGATATCGAGCGTGCTCTCATCCACGTCATCGATCCCAACGGGGCGGAGCAAACGATTGGGCCCCTGGAGTTCCAAGGAACAGCCGAGAAGCGATCTGTCTGGAGGTTTGCCCTCCAGGCACAGCAGGGGATCGAGTTGTACGGAGAGTTGGCTGAAGGTGCCAACTGGGCGCACACGGTCGAGTTTCACATGGAGCCGAATGAAGCCGCGCTGCAAACCGTTCTACGGGCGGCCGTCGGACCGGTCCGTGTGGTGGGCGGATGGGACGGTTGTGTGGAAGGACGAAATCTGCGCGGCACGATCCGATTGGACGCGCTCGAGGCAGGCTCCGTCGCTCTCGCCGGGACCGTCAGAGTCGCCACGGAATCTGACGGCCTGATCTTGAGTCCAGAAGACCTGGTCTTGAGCAAGCCGAATCTGGCCGCTGCCGGGGTACACATCGCTGGGGGGAAGATCCAAATCGGTCGTAGCGGAATTGTGGCGGAAGAGTTGCTCGCCAGGACCGAGCTGCTTGCCGGGCAGTTGACCGGACGATGGGATTTCGACACACGAGCAGGTGAATGCTCGGCGCGCTGGGCGGGGCGCTTGCCTGGACAGAATGGCGAGCACAGCGGCACGTGCCACGCTGCGCTCAAATCTCCGGAGTTCGGACTCAAGGAGGCGGAATTCACGACAACCTTGGCGATGCAAACCTCGCTCGGTGCCTGGCGGATCGCGGTGCAGACTCAGGGGGCGGGCCGTGAGTGGCAGAGATCGCTGTGGCAGACCTCGCTGCACAAGTTGACCTGGACGCAAGGGCGGCGCCAGATCGACTTGAGTGGTGCAGCAGCCGAGGTGTCCGTCGCTTGGCCGAACGTGAAGTTGGCCGGTCTGTCGCTTCCGAACGCCGAACAGGTCAACGCTGACGCGGAGCTAAACCTGGACACGCGGCAGTGGACGATGCGGCTCAATGCGAAAGGACTTCGACCGTCGAAATCGGGCACTGCCGGCGTGGACATCCACTTCGATGGGGCAGGCGACAACCTCAAGGCCGTTGTCTCCGAGCTGCGCGTTGCGGAAGGGCCGACGGAGGTGTCTGCGAAAGGTGAGCTCTCGATCCTGTCGAGCGAGGTCCGGAACGCGCATATCTCGGCGCAGTGGGCGGATCGCCTGTCCACGCCGGAACCGGCCCAGCCACCGCAGGGTCAGAGCCGTGGACAGTGGGGTTGCGAGATAGACGTCACCGGGAAGATCCGACCGGTCGCGCTCGATACGAGCGGAACGGTCACGGGCCGGAACGTCAGGCTGGGCAAGCGCAAAGTCGCGCAACTGCAAATCCCGGTGCAGGCTAGGGTCGATACGGAGCGCATCCAGGTCGCTACGAGCCCGTTCGATCTCCTGGGAGGCCGCTGGCAGCTAAGCGGGCAACATGAGTTGTCCAAACCGCTCACGCAGCTTCATCTGACGATCAGCGACCTGTCGCTTCAGACCGCCGCTGAAATGGCGGGTTCGCCGGTCAAGTGTCAGGGACAAGCTACCGCCCAGCTCCAGTTGACCGTGCCCGATTTCCGGATGGACAGGGCGCAGGCGTTCGGAAGCTGGGGCGTTGCCGATCTCAGTATCCCGCCGTTTGAGGCGCGAGAAGGCCACGGACAAATCCGCATCTCGGATGGCCTGGTCAGCTTCGATGAGATCCAGCTCATACAGGCACAGGGCCGGGCGCGCGGAGCCATGCAGTTCCGGCTCGACCAGCCCCAGCGGTTCTCCGTCAAGCTCAACGTGAGCGAATGGCCGCTCCGATGGGATTCGCAAGCGGTCGCCCTGGTTGCTGACAGTGAAGCGACTCTGGAACTGGACCTGCTGAAGAAGTCACTGGACGGCGAAGGCCGACTGTCAAGCCGGCTCCTATTGGAGGACAGGGAGTTCGGGCGGATGAACGCGTCGATACGGCTGCATGAACGCGTCCTGGAGGTGGACAAGTTGCGGGGCGACCTGCTCGGCGGCTCGGCGGAAGGCACTGCTCGGGTTCCCTGGGATCGGTTGTCGGGCAGCACGGGCCAGTTGCAGTGGCATGACATCCAGCCGGAACTGCTTGCGCCGTGGTGGCCACAAGCGTCTCGTTCCGCGGGCCGGCTTTCCGGCTCTCTGCAGGCCGTCCAGACAACCGAAGAACAGCGAGCGATGGAACCCATACGTGTGGATGTCGAGGCCCGGTTCGCTGACGGTCGCTTCGGCGCAGCCCAGGTGCAGGACTGCAACGTCGTGGCTTATCTGGGAAGCCGACGATTTCTGATCGACAAGTCGATCTTCCGGCTCCTGGGAGGAGATATCAAAGGACGCGCGCGTGTCAGCCGCCACACTGGAAAGCTTTATCTCTCGGTTGCCGCCGATGTCAACAACCTCGATCTGAGCCAGCTTTCCCATGTGATTGAACCCGATGCAAAGCCCATCGCCGGCAGGCTTTCCGGGAAGGGGACGCTCCTGTCGTCCTCGGACTGGCGACGCCTGAGCGGCCAGGCCGACTTGAGCATCACGCAGTCGGATCTCGCGAACAATGCGATCATCCGCACGCTGTACGACACGCTGAGCCTCGATCTCGGTCAGACCAGGCCTGAAGGTACGGGGCAGATAGGCGTGATATTTGAAGGCACAAGTGTGCGAATTCCCAGTTTTGTCTATTTCAACCGCGGCGTTGAAATGCGCGGCG
>CAZGRF010000229.1:0-6253 GCA_964527825.1 uncultured Pirellulales bacterium | reverse complement strand
GGCAGCAAGGTTGTCTGTCAGGTCACTTCCGAACGCCGTGGCGATCCGATCCGGGACGTCGGCGACGCTGTTGCACACACGCATTTCGGACGCGCTGGCCCCCGAGAAGAAAGCGTTCAAGCCGGCAGCCGCCAAAAAGCCCGAGGTATCCGTCGTGGCGAGAACCTCAACTTCGAAGCTGTCCCCGTCATTCAGGTCACCCGTGCTAACGCTGATCTTGATGCCGTTGGCCATTTCGATCACGTCGCCCGCGGCGTAGCCACTGCCAATGTTCAGCGTGCTCACAATCTCACCGGCTTCATCCGTCACATCAAGACGCAGACTGTCGTTGCCGACGGTCCCGCTGCCCGCAACCGTGAACGTGAGCGTCTGGTTCGTCGCTTCGTTGTAGGCTCCCGAGACCGAAATCGTCGGAGGCGAGGCCGCGGTCAGGTTGCTCACCGTCGGCTCGGGCAACACCGCCGGTATGAAATCAAACTTGTACCCAAGGTCGGACACGATGTGCAGGCGGGCTGAAGCGACAGAAGCATTCAGCCCGTCGATGGCATCTATCTTGGCCGCTATCGACGCAAGCGTGTCGGGAGTCGGTCCTGATACGTCCACATCAATGCCGTGGCGCTGGACTTCGCCTGTGTCGGTGTTCGTCACCCTGATGTAGAAAGTCCCGTCGGTGATGGGGGCCTGAGCATCGGCCAGATCGCTGTCGCCCATGGTCCATCCGGTCAGTTCCTCGAACGAGCCCTCTTTCCCCAGCCCTTGCACATGGCACTGATTGATCTGATTGATGATCGCCTTGGCCAGGGTGTCGAGATCTTCCTCAAGGGCCGGCAACAGATCATTCCGGAGCGACAGCAGGCCGCCAAGCCGGCCTCCTTGCACCTGTAGACTGTATCCTTCACTCCCGGCGGCACGCAGACCCAGGGACTGGTCCTCGTACGAACCGATGGCCACCTCGACCGAGATCGACCCGGTCACAACGGGAAGCCCGGCGATGGAGACATCCACTACTCCGTAGTCCCGCGCCTGAGTCTCAACACTGACGAGCGCGGCCAGATTGCTGATCAACTGATCCCGACGGTCGCGCAGACTGTTGGCGTTCCCGCCGCTGATCTCGATCGTTTGTATCTTCCCGTTCAGCTCAGCTATCTGCCCAATCAGAGAATTCATGGAGCTAGCGGTGTCTTGTGCCTCAATGACGATCTGGTCCCCCAAGCTGGATAGTGAGTTGCCCAGCCGCTGAAACTCGCTGGCGAGCACGCTCGCGGAACTGATGGTCTCGTTGCGCGACACGCTGTCCAGCGGATCGGCCGCCAGACCGCGCAGGGCTTCAAAGAACGCGTCTATCGTCGCATTCAGCCCACCCCCTTCGGAGAATTCACCGAACATCGTTTCCACCGAACTCAGCGTGGTCAGTTCCTGAGAGACCTCCCCGTATGAAGACTCCTGACGGACAATCTCGCGTTCCAAGAGCCCGTCGATCATGCGCGTGATGCCTGCGACATCCACCCCTCCTCCCGACGCGGTCGGGTCGCTCTGGTCGGTCGAGGACGGGACCAGCTCAATCCGCTGGCGATGATAGCCCTCGGTTGCCGCGTTGGCGATGTTGTTGCCGACAGTATCCAGCGCCGCATAGGCGGCGTTGAGACCAGTCAGTCCGATCGAGAAACTTGACATTGTCTGATCCTATCCTTGTCGTCCCAGGAACGGCGCGGTTGCCGCAAGACGAGAGTCATTCCATGTATCTAAAGATGCAGATTGACCAATGCGGTCCCCGCTTGATGCTTTGCGGTGCCGTTGGCGCCGTAAGTCATCTTGCCTTTGCCGTCCAGACCGAAGAACATGCGTATCAACGACCGGTTGAACCTGGCGCAGTCCGCCACGAGCATGGTCGTGAGCGCATGTTCACGCTTCAATTCGGCCGTCAGTGACTTGAGTCGCATCTGTCGCTCCACCACAGCAGCCTGCCGGTCGCCGGAGAGTCTGTCCTTCAATACCGACAACGTTACGCTCTGGACAGCGCATCCCATCTCGTCGGCGAGTTCCTGTCTCACATTCTGACGCCTTCGTTCATTGGCGAGGTGTACCTCAGCCTCACGGCGCAGATCGTTCAAGAGCCGCTCCAGCGCCACGTCATCGCGCTTGATGAGCATGCTTCGGAGTGCGTCCAGTAGCGACAGGCTCGTCTGCGTATGCCGGATATCCTCGTCGAGCACAGTCAACAACGCATCGACCTTTGCGGCTGTCGGGGCGGATGCCATTCTCATATTCCCTTGTCCATCAGTCCGCCGGAGACTTGGCGGCCTTCAATGTCTTTGAAATGCTGGTAGATGTCCTGCCACAACCCGAACCCTCCCTTGTTCGCAATGTCCTGCGCAAGATAGGACCAGAACAATCCCTTGATCTGGTCGGATGCCACATCATCGTCGAATCCGGCGTCTCCGATCGATTCCTTCACTTGGTCGAAAAGCTTTGTCAACAGGACCGACTCGAAGTCCTTGGCCAGTTGCTTCTTCTTCTCATCCGAACTGTCTGCCAGTTCTTCGAGCGTCGCGTTCGCCGTTCTCTGGCGCAGGACGATCTGACCCATATCCTGTAGAGCCGACGGGAACACGGGAGCCGGCATCGGTCCGTTGGATTCGATGCTATTCATCCGCACCACCTTACATAATCACCAGCTTGGCCTGCAGGGCTCCTGCCTTCTTGAGCGCATTGAAAATAGCGATCAGATCTCGCGGTGACGCTCCAATCGCATTCAATGTCTTGGCTAATTCAGAAACGGTCACCGCCCGCCCCATCGGAATCAGATACGCGTTCTGTTCCTCTACTCCGACGAGAGTCTCAGGGATGACCTCGGTAGACCCGGCCTCTGAGAACGGCGCTGTCGGCTGCGAGACCTGGGCCGTCTCTTTGACCTTGACCACCAAGCTGCCCTGCGAGATCGCGACTGCCGATATCCCCACGTTCTCCCCTACGACAATCGTCCCGGTCCGCTCGTTGATGACCACTGCGGCCGGCAAGTCCACCGTCACGTCCTTCTGCATGATCTCATCAAGAAAGGCAATGAGGCCCTTTTGGCTAATGCTGGCCGGCACCGTGACCTTGACACTCGCGGCATCCAGAACCACGGCACTGTCGGCGTAGGCCTCGTTGACGGCGGCGCTGATCCGCTGGGCGGTGGTGAAATCGTTGTTTCGCAGGCTCAGCGTGATGAGCCGCTGGCCCGCCACCTGGTCGACGAAATTAGCCAACTCCGATTTTTCAACGACGGCGCCGTCGGGAATCCGACCGACGGTCTGGTGGTTCTTCGACACAGAGGCCTGCTTGCCGGCAACGGACCAACCACCGATCGACACACCACCTTGGGCCACGGCATATACCTGACCATCAAGACCTTTCAATGGCGTCGGCAGCAGCATGGCGCCTTGAAGGCTCTTGGCATCTCCCAACGATGAGACATCCACGTCGAGACGGGCACCTTCGCGGTCAAACGGCCCCAACTCGGCGGTCACCATCACTACGGCAACACTGCCGCCGGTGAGATCCGACGGAGACAAAACCAATCCCGAATCCCTCAGGATGTTGGTTAGCATCTGTCGCGAGAGCAGGCCCGTATCGCCAGTGCCGGCCAGCCCCGTCACCAATCCCACCCCCGTGAGGGGGTTGCTGCGCACGCCCAGGATATCCACAATGTCCTTGATGCGTTCGGCGCGGCCGAGACCGGATGGGACAAGAACCAGGAAGACCACAACCGCAACACGCCCGATTCCATGTCGCTTCTTCGATGCCAACACTCCACTACGCTCCATCATCGTGCATCTCCAAGGGGAAGCAGCGAGACTCATCACGCCGTCCTGTCACCACGGCCAGAGGACATCAAACACCCGTCCCAGCCATCCCGTGCGGGTATAGGGCGCGGCCACGCCGGCGTTCCTTGTTACAATCTGAAAGTTGGCCACCTGTTCGCTCTTGACCGTGTTGTCAAAGGCAATGTCACTGGGGCGGACGATGCCGCTGACCTCGATCTTCTGAACATCGCCTGCAATATTCCGGTCGCGCGTTCCGATCACCACGAGATTGCCGTTGGGCAGAATATCCGCCACCACCACGGTCACACGATCCACGAAACTCCGTTCATCCTTGTAATCAGCTTTCGATTTCAGTTCGTTGGCCGAGGTGGAATCCATGGTGAACCCAGGCATGCTCGGAATGATGTCGTCGATCTCCAACCTGCCATCGAACTCGCTGGACCTGGCCGTCTCCTTCTGCAGGTCGCGTTTGGCCTTGTTGTCAACCTTGCTGTCCTCGGTGATCATGATCGTCAGGATATCACCAATGTTGCGGGCCACGTCATCAGCATACAGTGTCTTCATATTGTTGTCGCGCTTCGCCCAGATCGACCCGGCCTGCAAACACGGCGCGATGCTGAGGACAAGCGTCACCGCCGCAAACGCCACCTTCGTTCTCTTATCCATTGCTTCTCCTTCCACAGCTTCGTCCTGTCCTACGAGGAGGGCAGGTCATTCGCCGCCGGCCCTACAGGATCGGCTCGACGGTTCCATCCGGATTGACGGTACACACAATCACCCGGCGTGAATCCTCGTTTCGCACTTTGACGGTTTCGCCGGTCCGGGCTTCCTGCAAGGCCGTTCCGACGGCCGTGACCGTCAGACCCGGCCGCTCGATGCGGATCACAACCGTTCGGTTGCGGCGCACAATCACATCCGACCGGGCCGAATGGATCATGTCATCCCTTATCTCCATATTCACCGGCAGCGCACGCGTCGCCAGCAATCCGTAGGGTGGCTTCCAGCCGACAGGCTCAGGTCGGTCCGAAACCATCTTCTCAATCTTCACATTCTCCGAAGTCAAAACGGTCCCCTCGGCAATATCACTCCGTGTCACGGCCTGACGACACTCGTATTTCAGGCGAAACGGGATGTCTCTGGACCCGATGTCTCTGCCGCCGGCGATCACTCGAACCTGCACCGTCACAAGGCCTCGCGCCGTATTGCCTACCAACTGTGGTTTTAGTTGAATGTCCTCCGGCTGTCCGGTCAGCGCAAGGTCTTTCGGCCTAACGAGCGGTATGGCCTCATACACGGCTGGAGCCGAAGCAGTCTGCTTGAGGAATTGCCGAGCAGTCTCCACGAAGTCCTCACTCTCCAGGACCTCCTGCTGCCGACGGACCGTGACGGCGTCGGCTCCCGTGAGCCGGATCCTCTCCGGCGGTATCCCACACGAGGCCAACCGGCTCAGAATTGTGGGACGGTCGAGCACGACCTTCTGACCCGGCGTCGAGAAACGACCCATGCCAATCTCTCTGACCTTGGCAACCAGCGGTCCCGCCCCCCGCACTACACTGACCTGGCCGAGATTCAGAAGGCTGTCGCGTACGGTGATCTCACGCGGAAGATGGACTTGCAGCAGGATGTCACCGTCGAAATCGCTCACAGCGGCAACAACACTCGGGGGCACGGCTCCAACTGCCAGAGTACTACAAACAACAAACAAAACGCCTATGGAGTTCCGATTCATCGTTAGATCCTATCGGGAAATGTTATTGGTCTCACGGAGCATCTCATCGCCCGCTCGAATGGCGCGAGAGTTGATTTCGTATGCTCTCTGGGCGGTGATCAGATTCACCAACTCATTGACCATCTGCACGTTGGACTTCTCCAGGAAGCCGGACTGGATCGCCCCGAACCCTTCCTGAGCCGGGATCCCTACGATCGCTTCTCCACTGGCATCCGTCGGCGCAAATAGATTGTCTCCCTGGCTGTGGAGGCCGGATGGATTGGGGAATCGGGCCAGTTGAATCTGCCCCACCACGGAGCGGACACCCGCCTGGTCCGTGACATTGATGCCGCCATCCGCACCGATGTCGACGGATGCCGCGTCAGTCGGAATGGTAATGGCGGGTTCCATCGTGTAGCCCGTCATGCTCACGACCTGTCCGTTGGCGTTGACCTGCAACGACCCGTCACGCGTGTAGCGAATGTCTCCGTTGGGCATCAGCACCTGCAGAAAACCATCTCCGCGGATGGCGATATCCATGTTGCGACCCGTGTTCCGGAACTCACCCAGGCTGAAAATCTTCAGTGTGGCGGCGACGCGCACCCCGCTGCCGATTTCCAGTCCTGTTGGCGCGTTGATGCCCGGAGCCACTTCGGTGCCTGCCTCTTTCTGTCTGGCGTATAGCAAATCCTGAAACTCAATCTGGCTCTGTTTGAAACCCGTGGTATTGACGTTGGCC
>CAZGRF010000228.1:0-6268 GCA_964527825.1 uncultured Pirellulales bacterium | reverse complement strand
AACGGATTTCGTGCCTTTCAAATATGCCGTCAATTACATCGTCGTTGTCGCTGCAATACTTGAAATACGCGAGAATCTCTGAGTCGTCGATCGGCCCTAGCGACTCGTCGCCTTCATCGTCACGGATCACGTGTGTCTCCCTTCCCTCTCGGTGAGTGCGATGATCTCTCTGGCAATTAGGGACTTGCTCCTGGCAACGATCTTGAGCCACCGAGAATCTGGTGTCCTGATGTGAACGGTAGAAGATTCGGCGCCGATCGCGCCGGGGGCGTTGGCGACGATCATGTCGAGGCGCTTGTCACGCAGCTTGCGCTCGGCGTTGGCGCGCAGGTTGCGGTCCTCCAGAGCGAAGCCGACGACAATTTGGGCGGGATGGTGTGCGGTGCACACCCTACGCTTGTGCCGGCCGGCCCATTTGAGGATGTCGGGGGTGGGTTTGAGCCGTAGGGTGGGGCTTGCCCCACCGTCCTTCTTGATCTTCCTTCTCGACGGTTTGGCGGGCGTGAAATCCGCCACGGCCGCGGCCATGATCAGGCAATCGCACAGGGGGAAGTGCTCCTTGACCGCCGCGAACATCTGGGCGGCGCTCTCGACCTGAACCACACGCGCGCCGGCCGGTGGTTTCAACGCGGTCGGGGCGGTGACCAGCGTCACGTCGTGCCCGGCCTTTAGCGCCGCTCGCGCGAGGGCGTAGCCCATCTTCCCGCTGCTGGCGTTGGAGATGAAACGGACCGGATCGATGTACTCGCGCGTGCCACCTGCTGTGATGAGAAAATGCATGGACATTTTGGATTTATGATTTGCGATTTACGATCTACTATTGCCGCGCCGGTACAGCCCCGATCTACTACCCAGATCCTTCGCTTCGCTCAGGATGACAAGAGGCGGCCTTTGCGGCCATGGCTTCAAGTGCAGCCAGAATCTCTGCCGGCTCGGCCATTCTGCCAATGGCCTCGGTGCCGCAGGCCAGGCGGCCGACATTCGGCCCGACCATCTGAATGCCCACTTGCTTGAGTGTCTCGACGTTGCGCTGCACGGCGGGGTTGGCCCACATACGATCGTTCATGGCCGGGGCGAAGAGGGTCGGCTTCTCCCAGCAGGCGCACAGCGTCGTACTGAGCAAGTCGTCGCAGATGCCGTGGGCAACCTTGCCGATGATGTCCGCCGTCGCGGGCGCGACCACGACGAGCTGCACCCAGTCGGCCAGCGAGATGTGCGCGCTTTGGGACTCCTCGGCGGCGCTCCAGAGCGTAGTGAAGACCGGCGCGCGTGTCACGGCCTCGAAGCTTTTCGGTGTCACGAAGTGGCCGGCCCCTTCGGTCATCACCGTGCGGACCGCCGCGCCGGCGGCCGTCAACTTGCTGGCCAGATCGACGGCCTTGTAGGCAGCGATGCCGCCCGTGACTCCCAGCAGGATGTTGCGATTCTCAAGCATATCTGCGCCGCCGACGCACCCAGACGGCGGTGCGCCTCAAATGGCCGCTACAGCAACGACTTGCCCGTTGGCTCGGGCTCGCCGTCGGCCCTCCCATCGATGGCGATCTTATCGTGCAGGATTTCCTGGATGACGATCTCCATCAGCGTCATGTTGCCCGTGTTTTCGATCAGCGGTCGAGAGCCCTGCAGCAGCTCGGCCATCCGCTTCTGGACGAGAGAAGTCAGCTTGAAGCGCCCTCCGACCTTGTTCACAAGTCTATCGCTCTTGAGTTCTTCCAGCATCATTGTTCTCCAATGCTTCTGCCATGCCTGTCTGCTACACCCTCGCATGCGTGCCGGATGATCTGAATCACCTCGTTGATGGCATGCTCCAAATCCTCGTTGATCACCATATTGTCATAATACCGCCAAGCGGCCGCAATTTCACTGCCCGCTCCGTCCAGACGCGTCTCCACTACCTCGGCGCTATCACGCCCCCGCCGGCCTATACGATGGGCCAGTGCCTTCTGGTCCGGCGGCAGAATGAAAACCATCACCGCATCCGGATAGGCTGCCTTGACCTGTTTGCCCCCCTGGACATCGATCTCCAAGATGACCGTCTGCCCGGCCTCCAGCGCTTCGTCCACCTTGTCTCTCAAAGTGCCGTACAAATTGCCGAAGACTTCGGCGTACTCCAGGAACAGGCCCTGGTCGATGCGCCGGCGGAACTCTTCCTTGCTGATAAACCAATAATCGCGCCCGTTGTGTTCGCCGGGACCGCGCGGCCGCGTCGTCGCCGAAACGCTCAGATGCACATCGTCCATCCGCTTGACGACCTCCCTGCAGATGGTGCTCTTACCCACCCCGGACGGGCCGCTTACGACGACCGGTATACCACGCGTCTTGTTCTGATCCGTCTTGCTTGTCATTCCACGTTCTGAATCTGCTCTTTCAACCTCTCGATGAGGCACTTCATATCCACCACGCGCCGCACGATCTCGGCATCGGCGGCCTTGCTTGCCACAGTGTTGGCCTCTCTGAGCATTTCCTGGCTGAGAAAGTCCAACCGCCGGCCGGCCTGGCCCTCCGTCTCACAGATCTGCCTGAACTGCTGCAGGTGCGCGTCCAGTCGGGCAATCTCTTCCGAGATATCGGATCGGTCCGCCAAAACCGCCACCTCCCGCGCGAGGGTTTCCTCGTCGAGCTTCAGCTTTGCCTCCGCCAGCAATTCATCCACCCGTCTTCGCAGCCGCTTGGCATACTCGTTCACCACGGCGTCGCTACGTTGCCGCACGACGCTCAACTCCTGCGCCATGGCCTCGCAGTTGCTCCTCAGATCGGCCTCCAGGAACTTGCCTTCCGCCTGCCTCATGTGCTTGAGCTTATCGACGGCCTCCTGCGTAATCTGCAGGACCAGCTCTTTGACCTTGCGACTTTCCTCCTCACCAGGCAGGATCGGCTGCACGACGCCGGGCAGATTCAAAAGGCTGGCCATATCGATGGTGCCGGCGATGCCCGCCGCAGAACTGACCGTGCTGAGTCGTTCCACGAGGGACCGTAGGGCGGCCTCGTCGATCTCGAACAGGGCGTCCGCCGAAGCCCCCCTGAGTCGAAGCACGTAGTTGACCGTTCCCCGCGCGAGATTCCGCCGCAGCAGCTTGTCGACATCGTCTTCGAGGAACGCGATGGTCTCAGGCAGCTTGACGATGGTCTTGAGGTAGCGATTGTTCACCGCCTTGATCTCGACAGCGTAACAGACACCGTCGAGTTGGCCATCCGCTGTGCCGTACCCGGTCATGCTGTTCAACATAGTGTCTTGCCTTCAAAAACAAAGAACGGCATTCACAAGGATCCTGTAGCGTTGCCGCCTTCGTATCCTTCGGCCAAGCGCGGACCCGTACCGCCTACTCCCCCGCGGCGTTTGCGTCTGCGGGCACGGCGGTGTCAGGTTGGGTAGCTCCCGGTGTGGCCTCCGGCTGGACCGGCTCGGGCTGGGCGGCCGCGCCGCCTGCGGCCGGACCGCCGGTGTCGCTCGCAGGGGCCGGACTTGCCGGCACCGGCTGCTGGGTCTCGGTAGCCTGGTCGGAGCCGTATCCTCCCACCTGAGGCCTGTAGAACTTGGCCAGCACGACCGCAAGCAACAGGAAGACCGCCACCAGGACAATCGTCACCCACGTCAGGAAGTCGCCCGTCTTGGAACCGAGCAGACCGCCGGCCATGCCGCCGCCAAAAGCGGCGCTAAGCCCCCCGCCTCGTCCTTTCTGAATGAGGATCACCAGGATCAGCACGACCGCGACGATAACGAACAGCACGGCCGCGAACTTCATCAAGATGCCAACTGCCAACATCGGTAATACAGTCATCTTCGTGCCCCAAACAGGTCCATATTGTGGTCGCAAGCAGCAAGTGAGGTAGAGTGGGCTTGCCCCAGCGGTTCTTCTTCACGTGTCTCTTGGGTATCTTAGCTCAGCGCCGCCCGGATGATCTTCACAAACTCGTCCGCCTTCAGACTCGCTCCGCCGACCAGGGCCCCATCCACATCCTTCTGGCTCATGAGCTCCCTCGCATTGGCCGCATTGACCGATCCACCGTACTGGATGCGCATTTCCTGGGCGATCGAGTCGTCGTACATCTCGGCCAGCAAGCCGCGGATGAAGGCGTGCGCTTCCTGGGCCTGTTGCGGCGTAGCCGTCCGACCCGTCCCAATCGCCCAGACGGGCTCATAGGCAATAGTCACCGCCGAAACCTGCTCGGCGCTGAGGCCGGCCAATCCGGCCTTGACCTGCTCGGCGACCACTTGCTCAGTCTCGCCGGCGTCACGCTGCTCCAGCAACTCACCGACACACAAAATCGGCAACAACCCGCCCCCAACAGCGGCGATCACCTTCTTGTTGATCAACTCATCCGTCTCCCCAATGACATGACGCCGCTCCGAATGTCCGCACAGCACGTAAGTGCAACCGATGTCCTTCAGCATCGCGGGGCTTATCTCGCCCGTAAAGGCGCCTTTCTCCTCGAAGTAGACGTCCTGGGCACCGACGGCGATATGGTATGAGCTGACCGCACCGGCGACCGATGGGAGGTATACAAAAGGCGGTATCACCGCCACGGAGACGGAGCCCGAGGCCAGCTCCGAAGAACCCGAAGCCACCGCCTTGGCCAGGTCCACACTCGAACGGCTGTCGGTATTCATCTTCCAGTTGCCGGCTACAAACGGCTTTCTCATCGTTCTCTCCTACTGTTCCATGTCTGTGTACAACCGTCGCGTTCGGCGTCCGGTTCTTACAGTAATTCGGTGGCACGCGGGAAACTCCCGAGGATGGAAAGCTGCAAACAGTGCTGCCGTGATTCCTCCAAAACGATCTGCACTTTCTCTTCCGTTCGGTGCCCGACGAAATCCATAAAGAAGTAGTATTCCCACTCGCGCTTCTTGCCGGGCCGCGATTCGATGTTGGTTAGGTTGACCGCGTACCTCTTGAAGACCTCCAGCACATCGGCCAGAGCGCCGGCTTTGTGAGCCGTGCTGAACAAGATAGCGGTCTTGTCCTCCCCCGTCGGCTTGGCGTCCTCGCGACTGACCACGAGAAAGCGTGTGATGTTGTTGGCGATGTCCTCGATGTTCTCGCAGATCATCTTGAGACCGTACAGTTCAGCCGCTGCCTTCGAGCCGATGGCGGCGGCACGAGGCTCCTCGGCTGCCATCTGCGCCGCGCGCGCCGTCGAGGCCACGGCGATCGTCTTGGCCTCTTTGAACGTGGCGGTCAGCCAGTTGCGGCACTGGGCGAAAACCTCGGGCTTCGAATAGATCTTCTCGACCTGTTCCAACGGGCAGTTCGCCAGCAGGTTGTGGTGGATCGCCATCAGCACCTCGGCACAGACCTTCACGTCCGTCTCGATCAGCGCATCGAGCGTCTCGATCACGCCGCCGCCGGTCGAGTTCTCCACGGGCACGATCCCCAGATCACAGTGGCCCCGGCTGATCTCATTGAAGATGCTCCGGATGTCAGTCAAAGGCTCGTATTCCACACTCTGGCCGAACTTGAGCATCGCCGCAGTGTGGCTGAAGCTGCCGCCGGGCCCGAGATAGGCGATACGCAAGGGCTTTTCCAGAACGAACGAGCCGCTCATCAACTCCCTCCAGATGGCGACCAGAGTCCGGTCCGGCAGTGGGCCTTGGTTGGCCCGTTTGATCTTGTCCAGCACCTGCTTCTCGCGGTCGGGCGCATAGACCGGCTTGTCGCTTCTGCTCTTGAGCTTGCCCACCTCCACCACAACCCGCGCACGCTCGTTGAGCAATTCCACCAACTGGCTGTCGATTTCGTCTATGCGCTTCCGCAGGTCTTCCAGGGACATGGACTGCACCCTATGTATCGAGACAGACGTTGCTGGGACGACAGAGAAACACTCTCCGGCCGGAAGGCCCCAGTGATCCTACGCACAGGCCGCGCGCTGGCCATACCCTGTCCACGACCTTGTCATCCCTTCAGAGGCCGGGCCTAACTCAACAAAACTCTTTTTGTTAGCAGGATTTTAGCTTTCCGTCAACGAATTTCGCTCGTAGGGTACATTATTTCGGGGTATCAGACGGAACACATGAGTGCCGGTCTATTGCGACATACGGTCTTCAAAACCCCCTGGGGCTACTTCGGGTTGGTCGCCACCGCTGACACCGTCCACCGAACCTGCCTGCCGGGGCCTGATCGGGCCCAAGTTCTACAGGCCTTGCTGGCCAGTCTGGTCGATGTGCCTTTCGTCAAGGGCCTGATGGCGGGACTTCAGCAGCGGATCACCGCCTACTTCGAGGGCGAAAACGTCGATTTCAGCACTGATCCGGCGGTTGACCTCGCCGGTC
>CAZGRF010000227.1:0-6276 GCA_964527825.1 uncultured Pirellulales bacterium | reverse complement strand
CCGGTCTTCTTGCGATACTCCTGTATTCGCGGTTTGCCCGCTCGGCGCTTGCCATGAGGCGATGGCTTCTCGCCCTTGCCCCCCTTCATGAGGAACAAGGCTTTGGCACAGGCATCGCGGGTCGTGCGATCGGAATGCCTCTGGCCCGTTGTGAGAAGCTCGACAGCCATCTTCTTCATCCTTCCCTGCATACTCCGCAATCCGTAGGCAGCTGCCTTTTTCGCGGTCCTGGGAAAGTCGCCGAAGAGAACCTCCTTGAGAATATCCAGACCATCCTCCTGCATCCACGACAGGTTGAACGCCGCCAACCTGGCCGCGGAGACATTTTCCGAGAACAGCCTCTCTCTAAGCTTGTCCAGCAGTTCAATCGCCGCCTCGTCCTTCTCCCGCCCCGAAGGCTTTCTCTTCTCAAGCTTCATACCGGCATCCTCAAAAGTCCGTTTCTTCCCCCTACCTGTTGCCTCCGCGGGAAGAGGCCTCTCTTCTCCCCTCTTCCACCAGCCCTCTATGCGTTAGAGGCCGCGCCTCTCAAGTGGCCAATGTGTCAGACAGCACACCTACCTGCGCACCCGACTCGTGAGGTCAGTGTACCCGATTGCCAACAAACCGGCAAGGACAAGAATGGCAAAATCTGCTGGGACCGACAACAAGGCGACTGATTCAGGCAATCTGCGGCTCCGCATGGACAATCGGCCGTGGCAGCTCTCGAGATCAGGCCCGACACGGCCCGATATGCCATGCCTGCCGCGCGTCACCTGCACCCTCGCCTCCTGCTTGGTGCATGGCACCTTCCTCAGGTGCTTCGGCGAGATCTAGTCTCCTTGATCCAAGAATACAGCACGGGAACGATCAGCATGGTGAGGACCTCGATTGTCATGCCTCCAAAAGAGGGGATGGCCATCGGCACCATAATGTCGGAACCGCGCCCGACGGAGGTCAGGACGGGAATCAGGGCCAGGATCGTAGTGGCGGTGGTCATCAGACACGGCCGAACCCGTCGCGTCCCAGCGGCAATGACGGCCTTGCGTATCTCTGGAATCGTCCCGGTCCGCCGGTCGCGAAACGACTGTTCCAGGTAGGTACACATCACCACGCCGTCGTCGGAGGCAATGCCGAACAGGGCGAGAAAGCCAACCCAGATCGCGACACTCAGATTGATCGTGTGAACCTGGAATAGCTGTCGCATGTTGACACCGAAGACGTCGAAATCGAGAAACCACGGTCGGGCGTACAACCAGATCATCAGGAAGCCACCCGCCCAGGCAACCAGGATGCCGGAGAACACGAGTGTCGTCGTCGAGACGCGTCGGAACTGGAGATAGAGAATGAGGAAGATGACGAAGAGGGCCAGAGGAACTACAACCGTCAGGGTTTCTGTGGCCCGAATCTGGTTCTCGTACGTTCCTGCGAAGGTGTAGTGGACGCCCTCGGGGACGACAAGCTCGCCCGCATCGATCTTGCCCTGCAAGTATTGCCTGCACTGCTCTACGACATCGACCTCGGCGTACTGGGGCTTCTTGTCGAAGACCACATAGCCGGTCAGGAAGGTGTTCTCGCTCTTGATGGCCTGCGGCCCGCGCACGTAGCGGATCTCGGCCAACTGGATCAGCGGTATCTGCACGCCGTCCGGGGCTGGAACCAGGATCTTCTCCATCGTCTCGATCTGGTCGCGCAGCTCGCGCAGGTAACGGATTCGCACGCCATAGCGTTCCCGCCCTTCCACCGTGGTGGTAATGCGTTTGCCCCCGATGGCGACCTCGATGACATCCTGAACCTGCTGAATGTTGATCCCGTACCGCGCGATGGATTCGCGATTGATGTCGATTTCGAGATAAGGCTTGCCCACGATCCGGTCGGCGATGACGGCGCCCGCCTCGACGCTGGGCACCTCCTTGAGAAAACGCTCGATGTCCAGGGCCACCTTCTCAATGGCTTCGAGGCTGGGTCCCTTGACCTTGACCCCCATCGGGGCTCGCATGCCGCTTTGCAGCATGACGATTCGCGCGGCGATGGGCTGGAGCTTCGGCGCGCTCGTGGTGCCGGGAATCTCGCCCGCCTTGACGATCTCCTTCCAGATGTCGTCCGGGCCGTGGATGTGGTCGCGCCATTGCCGGAAGGGTCGCCCGTGCGGATCCGGGATGAGATTGCCTTGCTCGTCGCGAACATACTCGCCCCGGGCCCGATCGTACCGGAACCGAACGCTGTGCCCGTTTTTGTCGGTGATATACTCGCTCTTGTAGTTGATGACCGTTTCGATCATCGAGATGGGGGCCGGATCGAGCGGCGAGTCCACACGGCCCAGCTTGCCCACCACCGAATCGATCTCCGGAATCGCCTGGAAGGCCATGTCCTGTTTCTGCAACACGTCCAACGCTTCACCGATAGACGCATGAGGCATCGTCGTCGGCATGTACAGAAACGAGCCTTCGTCTAGTGCCGGCATGAACTCCTTGCCCAATCCCGGAAAAGCCCCGGCTGCCGTAGCCCAGGCGCGATTTCCTCGCAGGGATTCCGGCACAAAGAAGAATACCTTGGCGAAGCCCTGCCAGACCATCACGCCAATAACCAGCAGAACTACCGGCAAGCTCAAGAAGGCCGGCTTGTGCTCCAGACACCAACCCAGGATGCGCGGATAGAGGTGCTGAAAGAGCCGGAAGAACAGCAGCAGGCTCCCAATGAGCAGCCCCACAAAGATGAAGTTGCGGACAAATCCCTTGACCGGTCCCAGGGGAAGCCAGTGGGTCGTCAGGATGATGCCCACGAGAACCACCGCCAACGCATTGGCCAGGAACGGCGTCAGGCTATTCACTCTCTGGGGCAGATGGTTGCGCGTGAGATGGTAGAGCCCTGTCAGACCGACGATCGCTCCGACCCACCAACCCACGAGGATACCTGCAACCACGGCCAATCCCAGCAACAGCGCGCCGAGAACGTAGCGTTTGACTCTTCCGAGAGCCGCCCGGCGGACGAAGAGTACGTGAGCGACCGGCGGGATGATCGTCAAGGCAACGATGATGGAGGCAATCAGGGCGAAGGTCTTGGTAAAGGCCAAGGGTTTGAACAGCTTGCCTTCGGCCCCCGTCATCGTGAAGACCGGCAGAAAGCTGACCACCGTGGTCGAGACCGCCGTCAGGATAGCGCTTCCGACCTCCGATGAGGCACGAAAGACCACCTCCAGCGTGTTTTCGCCTTCCTGGGCCTCGTCGAGACGCCGCAGAATGTTCTCACATATCACGATACCCATGTCCACCATCGTGCCGATGGCAATAGCAATGCCCGACAAGGCGACCACGTTGGCATCGATGCCGAACGTCTTCATCCCGATGAACGCCATCAGGATCGCCAACGGCAGCAGAGCGCTTATCAGCACGGAACTGCGAAGATGGACCACCATCACGATCACTACAATGATCGTCACGAGGACTTCTTCGACGAGCGCCGTGTTAAGTGTGCCAAGCGTCTCGTAGATCAGTCCGGCCCGGTCATAGAACGGCACGATGGTGACCATGGACACGGTTCCATCGGCAAGGGTCTTCTTGGGAAGACCGGGCGCGATCTCCGCGATCCTTTCCTTTACGTGCTTGATGGCCGCCAGCGGGTTGGACCCGTAGCGCACGACAACCACCCCTCCGACCGCCTCGGCCCCGCTCTTGTCCAGCGCCCCACGACGCAGCGCCGGCCCCTGCGAGACCTTGGCGATGTTCTTGACATAGATCGGCACGTTGTCATTGACCTTGATGACGGCGTTCTCGATGTCGGAGACGTGCTTGATGAAACCCAGGCCACGAATGACGTACTCGACCTTGTTGATCTCAACCGTTCGGGCGCCTACGTCGATATTCGACGCCTTGACCGCCTTGACGATGTCACCCAAGCCGACGCCGTAGGCCCGCATCGCGTCCGGGTCCACGTCGATCTGATATTCGCGGACGAACCCGCCTACCGAGGCCACCTCGCTGATGCCCTCGGCGCCGAGCAACGCATAGCGGACATACCAGTCCTGGATCGTGCGCAGCTCGTCGAGGTCCCAGCCGCCAGCCGGGTGGCCGTTGGGGTCACGGCCTTCAAGGGTATACCAGAAGACCTGTCCCAGGGCGGTCGCGTCGGGCCCCAAGGCGGGCTGAACCCCCTCGGGCAAGGTCCCCGAGGGCAAGCTATTGAGTTTCTCCAGCACCCGGCTGCGCGACCAATAGAAATCCACGCCCTCGTTGAAAATCACGTAGATGCTCGAGAAGCCGAAGAAGGAGTAGCTCCGCACCGTCTTGACATCCGGAAGCCCCAGCAGCGAAACCGTCAGAGGATAGGTTATCTGATCCTCCACGTCCTGTGGAGACCGGCCCATCCACTCGGTGAAAACGATTTGCTGGTTCTCCCCGATGTCCGGGATCGCATCGACCGGCACGGGCGACCGAGGCAGCCCGCCCAAGTCCCAGTCGAACGGCGCGACCATCAGGCCCCAACCGATGACCAGGATGACCACCAGCGCAACCACCAGTTTGTTCTCAAGGCAAAACCGGATGACCCTATCCACCAGGCCATCCGGTCGGAGGTTCATGCCCTGTTGCTGCGTTGCCATCAGTGCGTCGCCTTATGTCTCTATTGCGGAAACTGGGGCAGCTTGGAAATGTACTTCTCCGGGTCGGCCAAGAACTTCGGTGGGCAGGCGGGGCAACAGAAATAGACCTTCTTACCCTTGTACTCGACAAAGATGTTGGGGTCGATCGGATTACCTTCCATCACCGGGCAGGTCTTCTGCTCGATGGCGGCCATAGCCGTCTTGTCGGCGGCCGTGGCCGTGTCCTGGGCCTGAGCCATCATCTGCTCCGACATGGGTTGCGTGGGCGGCGTGGATTGTTGCGCCATCGGCTCTTCTTTCTTGCCGCAACCACTGGCGAAGAATACCAGTGCCAAGGCCACACTCGGGACAACCACGATTGTCTGAATAAGTCTCTTCCTGCGGTTCATTTCGGTCTCCTGCTCAGTGTTTCTACTTTTGTCTGTTCATTCCTTCACGCTATTGACTGTGGTCGTGAACTCCCTCGGCAGGCATGGGCATAGACATGGGCATAGACATCGCCCCACCTTCCGGATTCATCATGCTCGGCTTGGCTTGAATCTGCAGGGCCGAGTCGATCTTGAAGTTGCCGTGCGTCACCACCAACTCACCTTCGCTTAGGCCCGAGACCACAACGTAGTAGTCCCCCGCTCGCGGGCCCAGGACGACTTCCCGGCCCTCGAACGTCGGGAGTTCCGTGTCAGGCTGTTTGACATACACCACCGCGCGCTTGCCTGTGATCAGCGGCGCTGTCGCGGGGATCACCAAAGGCAGCGGCCCCGCGGCCTCCGCGGCAACGTAGCCGAGCGATTCGGTCGTTACCAGGTCCATGCCGCAAATGTCACATGTCCCCTTCTCATCTTTGACCACCGATGGATGCATCGGACAAATCCACTCGCCCGCCATGTTCGGGTCCATCACCTTGCCGCCTTGGGCAATCTGTGACGTGACCAGTGCGTGCACGAACATCTCGGGCTTGAGCCGCCCGTCAGGATTAGGCACATTGACCCGAACCTTGACCGTCCTGGTCCTGGGGTCCAGCATCGGGGCGATGAAACTAATCCAGCCCTTGAAGACCTCGCCCGGGTAGGCCTCAGTGCTGAATGTGAGTGTCTGCCCGTAGCGAATCCACGGCAGATCCGACTCGTAGGCGTCCAGCCTGACCCAAACCTGCGACAGATCGGCAACGGTATAGATGGGCGTGCCCGTGTTGACGTACATGCCTTCGGTGGCCATCTTGTCTATCACAACGCCACCGATGGGTGCATTGATCGTCAAGTGTGTCAGGGGCCGGCCCGAAGCCTCTATGCTTTCGATCTGTTTGGCATCAAGGCCCAGCAGACGCAGTTTCTCGCGCGTGGCGGCCAGCGTATCTTCGTTTGACTTTCTCATATACTCCGACGCGCTCTCGCTCGCCGATCGCGTCGCTTTCAACGCTTGCAGCAATTCCGCCTGGGCACTGACGAGCTCGGGACTGTAGAGATAGACCAGGTGATCGCCCTGCGTGACGGTGGTCCCGGTGAAATCGACGTAGAGCCGGTCGATACGGCCGGCCACCCAGGCCGTGATGGATTTGACCCGGGTCTCATCGTAACTGACCTTGCCCACCATCCGGACCTCCCTGGCAACGGCCTTCTGCTCCACCGTCGCGGTCTGAATGTCCATCAGCTTGGCGGCCTCGTCTGAAACGGCCAACTCGCGCAGGGAAACCTGGGCCGCCA
>CAZGRF010000226.1:0-6295 GCA_964527825.1 uncultured Pirellulales bacterium | reverse complement strand
GGTCGCAGCGGCCGTGGCGGTCGTCTGGCTGATTAATTGGGTGATCACGTACGGAGGGATCAAGAAGGGCATCGAGCCAGCGGTGAAGTACATGATGCCGTTGCTGTTCGCGCTCACGGCCGCCATCATCGTTTGGGCGGTATTTCTGCCTGGTGCGGCCAAGGGGATCAAGCACTATGTGACTCCCGATTTCAACAAGATCACGGACCTGAAGGTGTGGATAGCGGCCTACGGGCAGATCTTCTTCTCCCTGTCCCTCGGGTTCGGCATCATGATCGCCTACTCTTCGTACCTGTCCCGCGAGGCCAATATCTTCAAGAACAGTCTGATCGTCGGGTTCTCCAACAGTCTCTATGAAGTCTGCGCCGGGTTCGGCGTGTTCAGCGTTCTGGGCTATATGGCCACCCGGCAAAACCAGGAGATCAACCAAGTGGTCAGCAGCGGTATTGGATTGGCCTTCGTGGCCTATCCGAAGGCCATCTCCTTGCTTCCCTACGGGCGGTTGTTCGGCTTTCTGTTCTTCCTGTTGCTGATCATCGCAGGGATTTCGTCGTCGATCTCGATCATCGAGGCATTCACCGCTGCCATTCTCGACAAGTTCACCGCTTCGCGCAAACGGGTCATCACTGGGATGTGCCTGCTGGGATTCGCCGGCTCTCTGCTTTTCGCGACGAACGCGGGCCTGCTTTGGCTTGACATCGTGGATCACTTCCTCAACCAGTACGGGCTGATTACCGTGGGCATCCTGGAAGCGCTGGTCATCGGATGGCTCTACCGGACGGACAAGCTCAAGGCTCATATCGTCTCCAACTTGGGTCTGAGCGGCGCCCGTCATAAGGTGTTCGACTACGTCGTGCTCCAGCTGTGGATGTACTGCATCCGCTTCGTCACGCCTGTCGCGCTAGGGATTGCCATCGTCCATAGCCTTATTCAGGAGTTCGCGACACCCTATTCCGGCTACCCCGTCTCGGGCGTCATCGTTCTCGGTGTAGGTTGGCTGCTGGTGACCCACATTCTCGCATTCGGGCTGTCAGGTCTGCCATGGCGAGAAAGCCCCCCGGAGTGAAACGCACGCGGCTACTTGGGTTTGAAGCCTTCGACCTTGTTTTCCGTGTACTTACGACACGCCGTCTCAATGTCAATGTCGTTGATGTTAGCGAGGGTGCACAGCCACGCGAAAACGTCTGCGAACTCCTCCTGGGCGTTGTCCATATCGCCTGACACGAGCGCGGTGGAGAGCTCCCCTACCTCCTCGATGAACCACATGAAGGTACGAGAAACGCCACGTTCCCGGTCCCGCTTCTTGTACTTGCGGGCAATCACGTCCTGGAATTCGCGGATATGCATGGTGCGCGCACTGCCTATGTGCGTCGGAACAGCCGAACGTTCGTACAGTCAGTCCGCCTGCCCTTGCGGCTGCAAAGGACCGGCTACCTGCCGCCGAGCAACACAGAGACCTTGGTTTTCTGAAAGACGCTCTTGGCCTGGGAGATGGCCTTCTTGTACGTCTGTTCGGCCTTGACGGCATATTTATCATTGCCGGCTTGCTCGGCCAGATTGAGTTCACCGGTGAGCGGGCCGTCCACAGCTTCGATGATCTCCAGCATCGTGATCTTGCTCGTGGGTTTGGCTAATGAAAAACCGCCTCGAGGTCCGCGCTTGCTGCGCAGCACATTGGCGCGGACCAACTGCTGCAGAATCTTGAGCAGGTATTCCAACGGGATGTCGTATTCTCTGGACACATTCTGCGATAACACGACCCCTTTACCCTGGTGCTTGGCAATGTAACCGACTGCCAACAGAGCGTATCCTGTGGATCTGCTGACTCTCATTGCGTTCTCCTTCCATACATTCACAGACTTCCGAATTGCTTTTCCGATGTCCACTATGCGAGCGGTTCAAAATGCCCCTTCAAGCTACCGAGGTATCGTTGGCACGGGAGCGCTGGGCGCTGGCCCCGCAAGGCTACTCGACCCCGCATGATTGCCCGTGGTCATTTGACCTGCCGTGTGCTTTGGTGCATGCCGATACCCAGCGATTTCTCCCGGTCAGTGTCCACCCGACGGCAAACAACAACCGGGAGTTTTCGAAGAAACCCCATGATTACTTCTTGGCGGTTCGTACGCAGGCCCGCGACTCCGCAGCGCCTGTCGTACAAAATCGGTGTTATTATCTACTGTTTGCTTCCAATAGCAAGAGTTTTCTTGTCAAAAAGAAGGGAATTTGTCGGTCACACGGCTGGATTCTGGTGCGACAGCCGCTGCCAGCGGCAACGTGATACAAAAAGTGTCCCTCGGCGCAAAAGATTTGACACGACTTTCTCCCCGGCCTAGAATACACGCTTTTCGGGAGACCAGTATGGCTGCAATTCAGCCTCGGATTAGCGTAGAGTATAAGGACGGCGCCACTGTAGTGGCCTTCACTGACGACAGGATCCTCGAAGACACGGATGTCCGGGCACTGCGGGAGTCTATCGAGGCGGTCATTGAACAGGCAGGTGGTATTCGACTCGTTTTGGACTTCCGCCACGTAAAATTCCTGTCGTCTGCTGTGCTGGGTCTGCTCATCAGGATCAGCAAACGGGTTCACGAACAAGGGGGGCAACTGCGATTGTGCAATATCCACCCGGGTATTTACGAGGTCTTCAAGATTACCCGGCTGACAAACGTATTTGACATGTATGAAGATGTGGATGGTGCGACACGAAGCTTCCCCGACCGGCAGTAGGACCGTGTCGCTGCATCTATGGGAGGTTCGGCACCGTTCGCACGCGAATCGTGATGCGTGCCGGCTCTGACGGTTCGTTTGAGTTCGGCCGTTATTGGAACGAGCGGAAAGGTATCGCGGTATGGCGTCCGATACGCCGGTCCAATGCTCGGTGGTACTTGAAAGCAAGCCGTCCGCTATGGGGCACGCGTGCCGGCAGATCCTCTCGGCGATGGAGAAGCGGGGATTCGGCCAGGATGACATCTTTGCAGTCCACTTGGCGGTCGAGGAAGCCTTTCACAACGCGGTCAAGCACGGCAACAAGATGGATGCCGACAAGACGGTGACCATCGACTATGCCCTCGACCGGGAGAAGGCGGAGATTTGGGTTACCGACGAGGGAGAGGGATTCGATCCCAGAGGCGTACCGGATCCTCGCGTCGGGGAGAACCTCTATCGGCCTGAGGGCCGGGGGCTGTTGCTGATAAACGCCTACATGCATACGGTAGAGTACAACAAACGAGGAAACTGCGTGCACATGGTCCGCTATAGAAACGTGCCGGTGCCGGGGCAGAACGAGGCGGCCTCAACTTAGCCGGTGTCCTGCGCGGCATTCCGGTGCGGGCCCCCGGGGATCGGGTACCAGGTTCAACTTGTGGCGCGGGGGTCTGCAAAGCATCACTAACGTGCGTCATCGTCCCATAAGCTCCATTCCCTTCGATATTCGGAAATCTCTCCATCGCGACAGTGGTCCATCGCCGGCGCAGGGGGCAACAAAGGCAAAGTCGCCACCTTGTCTGGTCGAAGTCCTTCCTATCGCCCCTAGTCACAATGCTGATTTGAAGGAGTCGGCCTGATGGAGATATACGATGCGACATTCACGGCCAGCTATGCTCTCAACGAGCAAATCGCCCGCCAGGTTTTCGAGGCGCTCCCGGAGTGCGGTCTCGTGCTGGCCATCGTGGATCGCGACGGGAACTGCTGGTCGAGCGACTCGGAGGCATTCGGCAAGCTCAATCTCAGCGAGACTCTTCTTGACGATCTGCGCGCCAAGGTAGATGACGGGGCTGAGCCCGCCGTCACGCAGGTGGGGGATGTCGGCGTGGTGATGGCCCAACTGGCCACAGAAGACACGATTTGTGGCTACCTGATTCTGGCCGTTTCCCGATGCGGTTCGGAATCAGTTCAGGCCAGCATCGACATGGCTGAGGCGCTCATTGGTCTGATTACACTGGTGGCCAAGCTGATCGAGAGGAACGGCCTGCTCAACGATGCGCAGATGAAATGCTACAGCATATATGGCACCGCCGAAGCCCCTTTGAATTGACCGGTGAGGGACGAGGTGCATCTGCCTCGGGGGCCACGAAGCCCGTGACATATTCGCATGGGCCATCTTCTGGGCGTGTGTGAAAGTATCCTGGCACATGCAGATCATGACCTACGCGCCGACTCTGTCACCCCTGCGCAGGCAGGGGTCCAGACACCCCTCGAAACGTCCTGGATTCCCGCCTGCGCGGGAATGACAAGTCGCGGTTGCGTTTAAGCCTATTCACACGCCCGAATCCCAGTGCCGCAAGATCTTCACAAACACTCTCCTTGGGCGCTTTGGTTTTTGAGGTTGCGTCGGTGTCTGTCCATGCTATAATGCCCGAGCGCATCCGCCGTGGGTCAGCGAGTCGGGCGCCTGTTCGTGATGAGTAGCACCGGAACGTTTGAGTGAAGTTTCAGATTTTCCAAAACGGCGAGGTTGTGGACGAATTCAGCCCGTACGGGGCTTATCTATTCGGCACGGACGGTATCAGCATTCGTCGTGCCAGGATCGAGTTCAAGGGGGGATGCATCGATTGCATCAGACCGAACCTCGAGACCGCCGGTCTGGCGTTGCTATGGTCGGTCGAAGGTTTCGGCAGGATCCTCCTGCCGACGACCTGCGTTCCTGAGCGGGAACGGCCCTACAACCTCAATGTTGAGATTGCCCGTGCCAAACTCATGCAAATCACGAACCGTCGTGAGGACTGGTCCTTCTTCGATAACGTCGAGGGGATGGAGGATATCGCCAAGAAATCCCAGGACCTGTTCATCGATGCGATTCAGAGTATCAGCGATCCGCGACAGGCATCTCGCTTGGCGGATGAGTCTCTCCAGGAGGCGATGGTTTACTCTGAGAAGCTGGCCTTTCGACAAGGCAAGGCTGTCTTTGACAAGCGTCGTCGCAGTCATGGTTTCGGTCGGGGCTGCTTGGGCTGCCGGATCGACCCGGCCTTGATGGCCAAATCCTCGTACGTAGAAAGGTTGCTCGATTCGTTTGCCTCCGTTACGGTTCCCATCAACTGGGCAAGAGTCGAGACGCGACAGGGACACTTCGACTTCTCGGAAGTAGACGACTGCTTCACCCAGTTGGGGCGCAGAAAGGTCGTGATCAGTGCAGGGCCGCTGCTGCGCTTCGCGAAGGACCATTTGCCGGATTGGCTACTTCGCTCCGGGGTAGGGTTTGAAAGAACTCGCGAGCTGGCGTATCAGTTTGTCTCGAAGGTTGTGGCCCGCTATGCCGGCGTCGTCCATCGATGGTATGCGATCAGCGGTCTTAATGCCTTCAACCAGTTCAATTTCAACTTTGAGCAGATTCTGGAGATGACCCGGGCCGCGAACATGGCCGTCAGAGCGGCGGGGAGCCGGGCCGTTCGAATCATCGAAGTCAGCAGTCCGTGGGGTGAGTACTATGCCACGGTCTCCAACAGCATACCTCCCTTTGTCTATATGGACATGGTCGTGCAAAGCGGAATCAGTTTCGATGCGTTTGGCCTGCAAATGCGATTCGGCAAAGATGAGACCGGCATGCACCTGAGAGATATGCTGCAGATATCTTCGCTTCTGGATTGCTTTGCGCCGATTGCCAAGCCGCTGCATGTCACGGACGTGGAAATCCCCAGCGCACCCGGCACGGGGGCTTCTGATGGACGGGTGGCGGGCTTCTGGCACCGCGCGTGGGACCAAACACGCCAGAATCAGTGGTTGGAAGCGTTCTACAAGATAGCGATGAGCAAACCCTTTGTGGAAGCCGTGAACTACGGCAATCTCGCCGATGACGACGGCGGCGTCATTCCGCACAGCGGTCTGCTGACGAGTCGGTTGGAGCCCAAGGAGTCCTTTGAGTCTCTGAAGCGGCTTTACGCATCCATGTTCAAGCGGTAGCGAATCCACATTCACATCGTAGCGCAGGCGTGTCATGGTGCCGAACGGTGCGACGACGAGCGGCGACATAAGACGGGAGGGCTCGCAGTCACTCGGATTCACGGTGGGCACGGCCCTGAGCCTTGTGCTTGCTCTCTGCCTCATTATGGCGACCCGTGACCGGAATGCGGACACGATCAGGATGGCCGGTCGCGTCAATCCGAACACCGCTACGGCAGCCAGTCTGGCCCGATTACCCGGCATAGGGTTGACGCGGGCCCTGGCGATTGTTGGCTACCGCAACCGAATTCGAGAGGAAACGGGGATTGAGATCGTCTTCCAGAGGTCTGAAGATCTCCGGCGGATACGCGGTATTGGGCCGAAGACGGCCGAGGAGATTACCCCCTGGCTCGATTTT
>CAZGRF010000225.1:0-6307 GCA_964527825.1 uncultured Pirellulales bacterium | reverse complement strand
CGGCAAGGTCCGCGAGCGGAACGAGGATACCTACGTCGTCGAGCCTGAGGCAGGGCTGTTCCTTGTCATCGACGGCATGGGCGGTCATCGCGGCGGGGCCCTGGCGGCGCAACTGGTTGCCCAGGACCTGCCCCCCATGATCGAGACTGGGGTGGATGAGCTGAAGGGCCGCAATACCCAGTCGGTCCGTCGTCTGCTGAAAACGATCATTGCCGAGCAGAGCCGCCACCTCAACTGGGAGGGAGACAGCGAGAGCGGCTACGTCGGCATGGGGGCGACACTGGCCCTCGTGCTCTTGTTAGGTGGCCGGGCGTACACGGCCAATGTCGGCGACAGTCGCGTTTACCGGCTTCGTCGTGGGCGACTTGCGCAGCTCAGCGTGGACCACTCCGTCATCTCGGAGCTTCTGGAGGCGGGTCACATTACCGCGCACGAGGCGCAGACTCACAGCGACCGAGGAATAGTCACGCAGTACATGGGCATGCCCGAAGGGGTCGAGCCGCTTGTCCGCTCCTCGGCGCTGAGCGGCGGCGATCGCTTTCTCCTGTGCACGGACGGACTGACCGATCTGCTGAGCCAGGAGGCTATCGCCGAGACCCTCGCGGCGGAACCGGCCCCGCAGGTCGCCTGCGACCGGCTTGTCGAGGCGGCCAACCGGGCCGGCGGCACCGACAACATCACGGCGGTCGTTGTCGACTGGGCCGATGGGCCATAATCCCGCCCGGCTCTCATCACCTGGGGAAGCCACCTTTCCGACAGGTTTCACCACCGTTTGCTTGCGTAATGAGCACATGGCCACTATGATGGGGCCGATCCTGATAATCCCAACCTCATTCGGAGTAGACTATGGCACATAGATTCGTCAATGAAATCGGTCCGGGCGAGACGGTTAACGATATCTACATGGTTCGCGATCCCATCCTGCGGAGCACGACGAAGGGTGATCTCTATATCGCCATGTTCCTCGGCGACCGAACCGGCCAACTGAACGGCCGGATGTGGCAGGCCACCGAGCTTGTGTATAAGTCGTTGCCCAAACCCGGCTTTGTCCATGTCAAAGGACGCAGTGAGCTGTATCAGAACAATCTGCAGATCGTCGTCAACACCGTCACGCCCATCGACCCGAGCAAGGTGACGGTTGACGACTTCCTCGCCCGCACCACCAAGGACGTGGGGCAGATGTTCAAGGAGCTCAAGGGCATTGTCGGCAGCATTCGAAACGTGGACCTCAGAACACTCGCGGAAGCCTTCCTGGCCGACAAGGACTTGATGGACAAGTTCTGCGCCGCTCCCGGCGGTATGAAAATGCACCACGACTACATCGGCGGCCTGCTCGAACACACGCACAACATGCTCCGCGTGGCCCAGGCCATTTTGCCGCTGTACCCGAATGTGCAGGCCGATCTGGTGCTGGCCGGCATCTTCCTACACGACATGGGAAAGACGGAGGAGCTCTCGTATGACATGGCCTTTTCCTACACCGATTCCGGCCAGTTGATCGGGCACATCACCAAGACCGTGCTGATGATCCACAAGAAGGCTGACGCCTTGCGGAGCCAAGGAGCAGAGATCAGCCCCGAGGTGCTTGACGCACTGGGACACATCATCCTGTCGCATCACGGCCAGTACGAATTTGGCTCGCCCAAGCTGCCCGCGACCTCTGAGGCCTTCATGGTCTATTACCTCGACGACCTTGATGCCAAGATGAACCAGGTCAACTCGGCTATCGACAGCGAGCTGAGCGATTCCAACTGGACCGCGTGGCAGAACGCCCTCCAGACCCGCCTCTACCGCAAACGCATCGAGTAGGGCGAGGCAGTGCTGCAGGACCTGGCTGTGGCGCCTGAATCATGTGGGGATCCAGATCTTGTTGGCGTTGATTAGCTCCACTGTCGGGCCCAGCACCAGCGGTGTCTGCGTCTTGGTGTAGAAGATCAGACCTTTGTAGCCGGTCATGTAGTGGTACTTGGTCGAAAAGATACCACCTTGGGCGCATACGACCAGCGGCGCCTCGACCTTCCTGAGGATGACTTCGAAGTCACCCGACTCGACGCTGACGATAGCTCCCGAGGCTTTGATAGCGTTGGCGATGGCCGCCGCTGCGGCTGCTGCCGCACCGTTGGTCATTTCGTTCTCCTTGTTCTCAGTCGGCCGTCCAGATTTCCGGCTCGTGCGAGCCCGGAGTAACGCATTCGATGCAGTACGGCGTTATTTCGATAACGGCATACTTGGGGTCGTCGGGACCGGCAAAGATAGGCGCGAGCATCTCGCTCCAAAAGCCGTGGCGCGCCTCTCGACTCGTGTTGAGCGTGGCGCGCCCCTGCACCTGCAGGTACGGGCCCATCTCCCTCGGATTCGTGATGCCGCAGGTCAGGTGGACTTCGGGGTCCTTCCCGATTTGCTTGACCTTGCGCGCGCCGACGAACGTAGCGCATCGGATCGTCAGGTCGTCAGAGCCGGCGATCATCACATAGCGGACCCAAGGCTTGCCGTCTTCCGTGACGGTGGCCAGTCCGGCCAGTTGCGGTTTCTGCAGCATGCTTGCGAGACGATCCTTCAAGTCGCTCATTCCTTAGCTCCTTTCGACGTGGGTTTCCAGATATCATTGCCTGAGGTGCTTGTCGGCGAAGTCTATGTATCGCTCCCAATCGTAATCGGTAACGTCGTGCTTGCCCGGGCGGATGTGATAGGCGAGGGTCCCCATCACCGGTTTGCTGGGACTCGGCATTTCATCGGCCGGCATCCCCTCCGTGCCGAGCAACTCATAGACGGGGCTGGCGTACCTAGTCGCGAGGAATTCGCCGCGCGGGTCGGACCAGCGGTCCTCTTCGGCACTGGCGACATAGACCGGTCTGGGCGCGCACAAGGCAATGAGCATGTGCTGATCCACGGGCAGGGCGTCTTCATTGTCGCTGTACCTGTTGAAATTGTCGCAGAACCAGTGGGGAAAGGCGGTGTTGATCCGTTTGACGGTTTCGCCGAACCGCCGCCGGGACAGGGCGGCCCCGCCACAGCCGGATTCGTTGGAGATCACCATCGCGAAACGTTCGTCCGTCGCCCCGGCCCAGAGGGCGGTCTTGCCCAGCCGCGAGTGGCCCATGACCGCCACGCGGCTGCGGTCGATGTCAGGGTCCGTCTCGAAGTAGTCCGCTGCGCGGCTCAATCCCCATGCCCAAGCGCCGATAGAGCCCCATTCATCCGCAGCAGGCTTGGTCTGGCCGTCCTGGTAGAAGAGCGGTTGAACGCCGTTCTGGAATCCATCGTCGAAGTCCGGATCGATGTCACCGCAGTAGATCGCGGCTATACCGTACCCTCGCTCCAGGATGCGCTCGACAGGCCAACGGCCGGCGGCCGCGCCGCGCGCGGCTTCCGTGGCCCTGTGGTTGGCCTCCCTGTCGGGGACCCAGCTTCTGGTTATCGTGATATTAGGGTCTGTGTGGGTCGTCTGATTGCCGCCGAAATTCAGCCCAACGAACGTCGGGACCGGTCCGGTGCGCTGGTTCGGCAGGTAGATGAGGATGGTCATATTGGGGTCTTGCTCGCGTCCGGTGAAGTAGACGGTGACCTCTTTGCGCGTCGCCTTGCCGCCGAGGGCGTTCTTATCGACCGACGTGGTCATGAAGGTCATCGCCTGCGGCTTGCCGGGGGAGCGGCCATAGACGTTCTCCTCGAACAGCCTCAGAATCTCCGCTCGACGCTTCTGTTGCCATGTCTTCGCATCCGTGACCTTGGCGCCGTCCAGACAGACCAACGGATCGGGCAGGGTGAAGCTGGGGACCTTGGCTTCGTCGTAGTTGAACTCCTGGGCGCGACTGCACGAGGCGGCACTCAGAACCGTGACGACGGCGATGGCCTGGGTCAGGCGCTGACGAGCTCCCATACGTGGTCCTCCTTAACGGTGCCAATCAGACTCTGTTCTATCGGTTCACAGCTTGACCTCGTCGGTCTGGTTTTTCAAGTGAAAAGCCGTTGGGCAACAGGCGTTTGCCCGGGTGTGCTGACGCTGGTTGGTGCGAGGCCGCGACATCGTGATTGATGGCGAGGACGGTCCGGCATATAATCCCGTCAAAGGCGGCGTAGCGCCGACCGCCAACGGAAAGGTATGCTTCAGGAGGACATGTCAGTGGCATTTCCCCATGTGTTCGTGACGGCTGTCGTGTTGATGTCGGCGTGTGCGACCGTGCAGGCTGTTCTGACACGGTAGCCGTTGCGCGGTCAAGGAAGGCGGATGCAGGCCAAGACGAAGATATACTCTGTCACTGAGATTAACTCCCTTGTCAAGGAGGCTTTGGAAGCGAGTCTTCCCGGCCGGGTCACCGTCAAAGGGGAGATCACCGGCTGGAAGCGACACTCCAGCGGCCACTGCTACTTCTCTCTCAAGGACGAGGGATCGGTTCTGCCCTGTGCGATGTGGAAGCCCAGCTTCGCGAAGGTCAGGTTCAAGCCTGACAATGGGTTGGCCGTGCTGGCGACGGGCTTCGTCAATGTCTACGTGCCGCAGGGCCGGTATAGCCTGGTCGTGGAAGAGATGACACCGGCCGGGGTGGGGGCCCTGCAGTTGGCCTTCGAGCAGATGGTCAAGAAGCTGCGGGCCGAAGGGCTCTTCTCGGAGGAGCACAAGAAGCCGATTCCCACGTACCCCGAGCGGATCGGTATCCTCACGAGCGAGTCCGGTGCGGCGGTGCACGACATCGCCGACAGCGTTCACAATCGCTGGCCCTGCACCCGGCTGTATCTGTACCCGGTCCCGGTCCAGGGCGAAGGGGCCGCCGAGCAGATTGCGGCTGCCATCCGTGACGTGAACCGGCGCAACGCGCGGCTCAAGCTCGATCTGCTGATCGTCGGCCGCGGCGGCGGATCGCTGGAAGACCTCTGGGCCTTCAACGAGGAGGTCCTGGCCCGCGCGATCTTCGCTTCGACGATTCCGATCATCAGTGCGGTCGGCCACGAAGTGGATGTCACCGTCGCCGACCTGGTGGCGGACGCCCGCGCCTCGACGCCGACGAAAGCAGGGGTGGTGGCCGTGCCCGACATGCGGGACGTCCTGGCCGACCTGGCCCACGAGGAGAGGCAGTTGACAGGCAACATCCGGTCGCGTCTCGAGTTGGGAGCCGAATACCTGCGGACGATTCTCGCCAGCGCCGTCTTCCGGAACCCGCTGCTGCCGATTCGCAACCGCGAGCAGCATGTGGACGAATTGGCTTCGGACCTCGCCGAACGAATGAAAGCCCTGCTGGCAGACGGCCGGGCGGCGCTGCAGAGCTACTACGAGCATGTCGCCCGGATCGAGCCGCACCGCTTGTTGGGGAAGGTGACGGTCGAGGTAAACGAGCTGAGGAGCCGGGCCCTGGCCGGCGTGACCGCCATGATGAGCGGCAGGCGGATGGAGCTGACGGCACAGGAGAGCCGGCTTGCGGCCCTGGACCCCAAGAGCGTACTAGGAAGGGGCTACAGCATCACGCTGCGTAAGGAGACTGGCTGTGTAGTACGAACACTGGACGACATCGAGGTCGGTGATGACCTCGTCACGGAATTAGCCGGCGAGAATGTGATCGAGAGCAAGGTTGCCTCCAAGATACGGCGACCCAAATGACACCCGTAGGGACGAATAATCATTCGCCCTCACACGTATCGAATCGGCTGGCCAGCTTTCGGCAAGGGGGAATGATTATTCGCCCCTACGGACTGCGGCACGGATTAGGCAAAACGAAAGTCAGGACCTATCGATATGGCAGAGAAGAAGGCGAAAGACGACATCAGTAAGCTGAGTTTCGAAGAGTCGGTCAAGCGGCTCAAGGGCATCGTGGACAAGATCGAGCAGGGCGAGATTCCTTTGCAGGACAGCCTGGAACAATACGAGCAGGGCATGGCCCTAATCAGGCACTGCCGGACCATCCTGCAGACCGCCGAGAAGCGGATCGAGAGGATCTCGAAGGCCCAGCAGGATGAGCCCGAGTCGTCGGCAAGGCCGCCCGCACAGGAGGAAACGGACCCTGGCGAAGAAGCGCTGTTTTAGGCGGTACGCATCCCTCGATGCCGGCGGGCCGTCCCGTGCCGAGGGGAGAGCGTCCTTCCTTGAGACGCGCTGGTTCGGTGCCGGCCCAGGAGTCTGGCTCTGGGGGCGAACTCGGCCTTTCTTTCCGTCCTTTCATCTTTGCGTTTTCCCTTGAATCCGCGTCTACTTGTGGGTAAAGGTATTGGCGGTCGGAAGTGTCCCGCAGGGGAATGAGGGTGCATGAGGCTGCGGGGCGAGAGGCAGTGTGGCTGCGTTTCAAGGGAAAGGGATTCTGACGATGATCCAATGGTT
>CAZGRF010000224.1:0-6325 GCA_964527825.1 uncultured Pirellulales bacterium | reverse complement strand
CTACAACCGCGCGTTGTCCGACGGCGAAGTTCGATACCTGGTCGGCGACCGATAGAGACGCACGATTCCACGTTACCACGGCGATGTCATATCGCATAGCGTGAGACGAAACCGGGGCCTGCGCCTGACACGGCGCAGGCCCCGGTTGTTGGTCCACAACAGATTCATACGGATTCGGCAAGACGCACATGCCCGTTAAGATGAGGTAGCGCCAACTCCAAGCATTTGCCATACTCTCGAAAAAGCAGGAGGGACTGTCGCATGCACGTCCAACTCCGCCATCCACAAGACCTGATGCGCCCGCAGCGCGATCACTGTCGCGCCGTTCTCTTGGCGTTCGAAGGTCACGACGCCCCGGCGACCGCACGGGCCTCGGGACACAGGCAAGCGTCGGTGCAACACCGGGTGTAAGTGTACCGAGATCATGGCTTCCAAGCCATTGCCCCCAGGCGACAGACCGGTCGATCTCCGAACCTGCCGCGCCGGCGGGTTCCGGAGAATGGGAAACGGTCACGCATGTCTATGACCCGGCCGGCCAGAGCACAAACGCGCATATCTACTGCGGCCTGCCGTAAGCTCCGGACCTGTCCGCAAAGCAATCCCGCAAGGGTGGGGATGGTTTGTTGCTGCGCGGGATAGGCGGCTCTTGCCTTAAATACGTGGGGGGTGTCGGCACAAATGTAACCCCTCCCCGTTGCGTGACACCATCACAAGGAGTAGCATAGGCGCAGCTATTCTGCGCACACAATGGGTGGGACGAGCGTAGTCCTTATGATCGGCGGTTCAAACTGACAACGGCTCAAGCAGGCATGAGATGGCTATCTCTGTGGGATCGAAATATCGCGGCGGTCGCTTTATCCTGGCAGTGGCCGGCATGATGTTTGCCGCGGGGCCGTTCCGGTCGGCTCTCGCGTGGGACATTGACGGGTCCACCGCACAGTTCAGGACCGGCCGGTACGGCGACTGTCTGGAATCCTGCCGCAAGGCGATTGAGGCCGATGCGTACGAGCCACAGTGGCGGATTCTGACGATCAAATCGCTGTTGGCGCTGGGCCGGTACAACGAAGCGGCCGTAGAAGTGGCCGCAGCCACCCGGTACTACCCGCTGAGCATCTCGTTCCTGAAGCTTGCCAACACAGTCTACACGCAGAGCGGCCAGCCAGAACGGGCCAGGGACCTACTCACGACCATCTATCGCATCGCCTCGGCCCGGCGGCTGGCATCGATGGACAGCGAAGACCTGGTCGCCCTGGGAGAAACGCTGCTGCTGCTTGGAGGTGAGCCGCGGATCATCCTGGAGGAGTTTTACAGCCGGGCCCTCAGAAACGACCCGAATTGCCGCGAAGGCTACCTGGCAACCGGGGATTTAGCGTTGGCCAAGCAGGACTACGAACTGGCCGCCGGCCAGTACCGCAGAGCCTTGGAGCGGTTCGGCGACGACCCCGACGCTCACTGCGGCCTGGCCAAGGCCTTCTACTACAGCGATCGGGCCGAGATGACCAAATCGCTGGACGCGGCGCTCGTAGTGAACCCCCGGCACGCGGACGCGCTGATTCTGCGGGCCGAACATCAGATCGACGGCGAAGACTATGACGGGGCGGCCAAATCGCTCGACAAGATAGTCGCGGTCAACCCCTGGCACCCCGAGGCCTGGGCCTACCGCGCCGTCCTGGCTCACCTGGCCAACGATCCCAATGCGGAGATCAATTGCCGCGCCAACGCGCTGAAGTTCTGGAAGACCAATCCGAGCGTGGACCACCTGATCGGCAGGAAACTGTCGCAGAAGTATCGGTTCGCCGAGGGGGCAGCCTATCAGCGTCGCGCCCTGAAATTCGATCCGGGCTATCTGCCGGCCAAGAGTCAGTTGGCTGAGGACCTCCTGCGCGTAGGCGATGAACAGCAGGGCTGGACCCTGGCCGACGAGGTCTATACGTCGGACCCGTACAACATCAACGCCTACAATCTGGTCAACCTGCGCGACAACATGGCCAAGTTCGATACGACCGACGCCAACGGGATCATCGTTCGCATGGACCCACACGAAGCGTCCGTCTACGGCGACAAAGTAGCCCAGTTGCTGGAGCAGGCAAGAGCACATCTGTGCCGGAAGTACGGCCTCGAACTGGAGCGTCCCGTCACGGTCGAGTTATTTCGCAATCAGCAGGATTTCGCCGTCCGCACGTTCGGGATACCCGGTGGTGATGGATTCCTCGGCGTCTGCTTCGGCAACGTGATTACCGCCAACAGCCCGCGTGCTGAGAGACCCGCGAACTGGCAGGCCACCCTGTGGCATGAATTCACCCACGTCGTCACGCTCAATCTGACCGGCAACAAGATGCCTCGCTGGCTTAGCGAAGGGATCTCCGTCTACGAGGAATTGCAGCGCAGTCCCCAGTGGGGCCAGCGCATGAACCCACAGTACCGCAAGATGATTCTCAGCGGCGAACTGACACCTGTCAGCAAGCTCAGCGCCGCGTTCCTTAGTCCGCCGACACCGATGCACTTGCAGTTCGCCTACTATGAGTCGGAGCTGGTCGTTGAGTTCCTGGTCGAGCGATTCGGCTTTGACGCTCTGAAGGCCATTCTGGCCGACCTGGGTAAGGGCGAAGAAATCAATGCGGCGATTGCCAAGCACACGGCACCGCTGAAGCAGATTGAGAAGCAGTTCGAGGCCTTTGCCCGCGCGCGCGCTGAGAGTCTGGCGCCGGACGTGGATTGGGAACAGCCGGAAAGAGGTCAGATCGATCCCGCCAATTCGCAGGCGTTGACCGAGTGGCTGGCCAAGCACCCCAACAGCTTCTGGGCGCTGCAGGCCCAGGCAGCCGGCCTCCTGGCCGAGCAGAAGTGGGAGGAGGCAAAGCGACCGCTGGAGAAGCTCATCGTGCTGTACCCGGAATATGTCGGGGAAGGCAATGCCTATCTGCTGCTTGCTCTCGCTCATCGCAAGCTCGATGAGATCGATCAGGAGCGACGAGTCCTCGACAAACTGGCGGCGATTTCGGCCGATGCGGCCGACGCCTACCTGCGGCTGATGGAAGTCAACGAAGAGAAACAGGACTGGCCCGGCGTGCTGGAAAACGGCAACAGGTACCTCGCTGTTTATCCTATGCTTGCGAGTGTCTACGAGCGCGTGGGCACGGCCGAGGAGGAGCTGGGTCGTGACGACCAGGCCGTTGAATCGTACCGGCGCTTGTTGCTCTTGGACCCGGCCGATCCGGTGGAGGTCAACTATCGTCTGGCCCGGTTGCTCCGCCAGAGCGATCCCGTCGCGGCGAAGAGATACATTCTCGAAGCTCTGGCCGATGCGCCTCGCTTTCGGCAAGGACATCGGTTGCTTCTGCAAATCACCCATGACGGTGAACCGCCTGCTGCGGTCCGAGGCCGGGAGTCAATGTCCCCGGCTGAGGAGGACACGCCATGAGACATGCGAGGACGCTCATCATCCTGGTCGTCTTGGCGGCGTTGGGAACGACGCTGGCACTGGCGCAGCGCTATTACTACGATGAGCGATACGGTGACCCGCGCGGGGGCGTGCCCGACTGGGAGCCCGACAAGGAGTTTGCGCACGACGTGTTCACCTTCGTGCGGATCCGGTACTCCTCCGGCTACGGCGGGCGCGGCGGATACGGCAGACGGGGACGAGGCGGCTTCGCTCGCAGCGGGGGCGACTGGCGCACGGATTATCCCGACAGCGACCTGAATTTCTCCTATCGCCTGCACCAGTTGACTTCGATGGAGGTCAATCCCGACGGGCTCGTGCTCGACCTGACGGACCCGGAGCTTTTCAACTACCCCTTCATCTACATGCTGGAACCGGGCCGCTTGGTCTTCAGCGAGGAAGAAGTCAAGGCCCTGCGAAAGTACCTGCTCAACGGCGGGTTCCTGATGGTCGATGACTTCTGGGGCCAGGATGAGTGGTACAACTTCTATCGCGAAATCAAGCGGGTGTTCCCTGAGCTTGAGCCGGTCGAGGTCCCGCTGGACCACCGGATCTTTCACTGCGTGTTCGACCTGAAAGAGAGACCCCAGATCCCGAGCATCGACTTCGCTTTGGCCGGTCGGGACTACGGCATCACCTGGGAACGGGACGACGCACGCCAGGTGCACTACAAGGCCCTCTACGATCCCAAGGGTCGGATGATGGCCATCATCTGCCACAACACCGATCTCGGCGACGGCTGGGAGCGCGAGGGCGAGAACGAGTGGTACTTCCACGAATTCTCGGAGAAGAGCGCCTACCCCCTGGGGATCAACATCGTGTTTTACGCCATGACACATTGAAAGGATGGAGACTGTTGACTACTGAAACGTACGAATCCGAACGGCAGGCCGTGGAGCAGATCAGGGGCGCGCGGCAGCGCATGGGGGCCGAGCTGGCCAAAGTCATCATCGGCCAGGAGAACGTGATTGAACACCTCTTCATCGCCGTGCTCTCCGGCGGCCATTGCCTGATCACCGGGGCCCCCGGCCTGGCCAAGACGTTGCTGGTCCGGTCATTGGCGCAATTGTTTCATCTGAAGTTCCAGCGTATCCAGTTCACGCCCGACCTCATGCCCGCCGACATCACGGGCGCCGAGATACTGCAACAGACCGACCACGGGCGCCGGATGGAGTTCGTCAAAGGTCCCATCTTCGCCAACATGATTCTCGCCGACGAGATCAACCGCACGCCCCCGAAGACGCAGGCGGCCCTGCTCGAAGCCATGCAGGAGCACCATGTGACCGCCGCGGGCGTCTGCCACATGCTTAGCGAGCCTTTCTTCGTCTTTGCCACGCAGAACCCCATTGAGATGGAAGGCACCTACCCACTGCCCGAAGCCCAGCTCGACCGATTCATGTTCAACATCTTCATCGACTATCTCCCGGAGGACGACGAGGTCGCCGTCGTGCGCCAGACAACCGCCAAAGACCCCGAACCGATCGAACCGGTCTTCACCGGCCAGGACCTGCTGCGCTTCCACGAGGTGGTGCGCAAGGTCCCGGTCGCCGAGGACGTCGTGCGTTACGCGGTAAGGATCGCCGCCGCCTCGCGTCCGGCCCCAGGCAATCCGCTGGGCTTTGTCAACGAATGGGTCACCTGGGGGGCCGGATTGCGGGCGTCGCAGTATATGGTGCTGGGCGGCAAGGCTCGCGCCCTGCTGCACGGCCGGTCCCACGTGACATTCGAAGACATACGCACGCTGGCCCACCCCGTGCTGCGACACCGCGTCCTGATCAACTACAAGGCCGAGGCCGAAGGCGTCGTTACCGACAGCCTCGTCGACCGCCTGCTGAAGTCCGTCAAGGAGAGCTAACAAATGAATGGTCCGGCCGCCCCATCCGACTTGTACAGCCCCACCCGGGCCAGTGACGGCATGATCGATCCGGCCGCGCTGATGAAGATCAAGTCGATGGAGCTGCGCGCCAAGGTGATCGTCGAGGGGTTCTGGAAAGGCATCCATCGAAGCCCTTTTCACGGCTTCTCCGTCGAGTTCAGCGAGTATCGTCAGTACACCCCGGGCGACGACCCGCGCCATATCGACTGGCGCGTCTACGCCCGCAGCGACCGGTACTACATCAAGAAGTTCCAAGACGAGACCAACCTGCGTTGCCATCTGCTGATCGATCACAGCCGGTCGATGGGCTACGGCTCCGGCGGCTACACCAAGGCCCAATACGCCGGCACCCTGGCGGCGACGCTGGCCTACTTCCTCTTCACGCAGGGCGACGCCGTCGGCCTGGCAACGTTCGACGACCGAATCAGGCAATACATGCCGCCGCGCAACCGGCCCAGCTACCTGCGACGCCTCATGTTGACGCTGGAAGCGTCACCACAGGGCGGCGCAACTGATCTGGGACCGCCGCTACAGCGTCTCGCACAAATGCTGAGCAAGCGCGGACTCATCGTGCTGATCTCCGACCTGCTGACGTCCATAGACAGGCTCGACACCGATTTGGGTTATCTTTGCGCGGGCGGTCACGACGTCGTGCTGTTCCAGACACTGGACCCGGCCGAGCTGCGGTTCGACTTCAAGGCCCCCGCCATCTTCCGGGATATCGAGAGCGGGCGTGACATGTACGTCGATCCGTCCACCGTCCAGAAGAGCTACCGACGCATGCTGGAAGACCACCTGGCCGCCAGCCGGTCCACATGCCAGAGTCTCGGGATCGACTGCCACTTGTTCGCGACAGACCGCCCGTTCGATCTGGCGCTGCTGGACTTCCTCCAGGACCGCATGCGCCGCCGCAAACAGATCCGAAGGACCGCGGGCTCACGAGTCGGGAGGAATACATGAGCTTTCTGTACCCGCTATTCCTGGCCGGCGCCGCAGCGATTGGTCTGCCG
>CAZGRF010000223.1:0-6406 GCA_964527825.1 uncultured Pirellulales bacterium | reverse complement strand
TCTCGACGTCCACGATAAGCACGCCCGTCAAGATGTCACGTAACACGGTGTTCAGGCGTTGCTCGTTCTCGCGCAGTGTTTGCTCGATTCGCTCGCGTCCGCCGATCTCCTGGGCGAGCTGCTCGTTCACGGCGGTTGCCTCGGCGGTCCGTGTCTGAATCCTCTCCTCCACCTCATTATAGGCGTGCCGCAGTTCCTCCTCGGCCTGACGACGTTTGTCCACCTCTTTCTTCAGATTCTCGTTGACCTCTTCGAGTTGAACCATGAGTTCTGCTGCGTGGGCATTTGCCTCCGCGACATCCTGTGCCTTCTGCCTGAGCTTGGCAATCTCCTCGCGGAGCGAGTTGTTCTCGCGCTGGAGTTCGGGGGATTCCGGGGCGACTTGACACGTTTCGGAACGGTCTGTCTTGTCCCACATCTTCACTGTCCTTTCCAGTCGGCGTGATCGCCGCTCATCTTTGCTAAAAGACTATGGTCCGAGCAGAACCCTTAGCTGTTCGTATCGCCGCCTCGGTAAGGCCTACATAGGAGCTCTCGCCGAGGGGAACACTGCCGGCCGTGGCCATAGCGCAATTCTCAGCCGCACAGGCAGAACAAAGGCGTACGACGGCGCCTGTGTCCTTCAAAACCGTCATGTAGTCCTTTATCGAATCGAAGCCTTGGACCTTTTGCCCCGCCGACGGCTCGTCCATCGTCATCCACACCGTCGCATTCAGCACCAGGACAACCAATACCCTGACTCCAGACACGGCTGCCGAGACGGCGAAGGCGAAGCCTAACACGGCCTGTGCCAGCGCCTCGGGGCCCGACGCAATCAGAATCTGCAGATCATATTCTTGCCGTTCCGTCATCAGGCGATCCTATACGAACAATGTGATCCGTGAGTCGCGCGCGTCCGCCAGATAGGTTGCCACGCCGCCATATTCCACCCCATCGATCAATTCCTCCTTGGTGATTCCGATGACGTCCATCGACATCTGGCACGCCACCATGCGCACGCCGGTTTCCTGAGCCAGGGCAATCAAATCGGGCAGCGTCTGCACGTTCTTCTTCCTCATCACGTGTCGGAAGAAGACAGGCCCCATGCCCAGCATATTCATCTTTGAGGTGCCGACCGAGGCCGGGCCCGACGGCAGCATGAGGCTCATGAGCTTCTCTGTGATCTTCTTGTTCTTCAACGACGTTCGCTTTCTTATCGCAGACAGACCCCAGAACGTGAAATACATGGATGCTTCCATACCCATCGCCGCGGCGCCGGTGGCGATGATGAAGGCGGCCATCAGTTTGTCCATATCGCCGCTGAATGCGACCACCGTAGCCCGGTTGCCAAGTGGTGGCTCGGACGCAGGGGAACTCTGGACGGCAGCCTGCTCGATTCGCGCGGCAAGGGCGTCGAACTTCTCGGCCACCTTGGCCGTCACCAGGTGTTCCACCCGCTCGAGCAGCGCGCTGTCGGGCGCTGTCGCGATTTCCGGACCGTGTCCGCTCATCGGTCTTCTCCTGTCCGCGGCGATTTCCTGAGCAGAGCCTGCTGCGTCTGGCCTTCTGAGAATTCCAGCAATTCGTGACCCATAGTTCGGACCCAGGCCTCCAGGTCGGACTTGAACGCCGGGTCATTTGCTTCGACGAGTAGGGTCTGACCGGAAGACATTTCCTTGAAGGCCCTGCTGATCTTGACGATCGGCAGGGGACACCTCAGGTCCCTGCAATCGAGATATCTGGCGGCCGTCTTCTCATCCACAGTTCCATGCGTATCTATACTCATTTCTATCTACTCCACAAGTGGAGTGCATCACACGGGTTCATAGCCTGCATGCCAGACCTACATCAATGGCATACTGAGACATCCACGTCGTGGCACGGTCGATGAACTGGGCGGAATTCGCGGTGGCGAACGTGACCTTCGGCGCGTACATGAGTCCGATGTTCAGTGTCATGTTCTTCCTCAACTTGATTCCCATCCCTGCGGTGGCGTGGTGCTCGACGACCGCCGGAAACGCGATGTTCTCAAACGCGCGGGATGGGTCGAGAGGATGCTTGCCGTAGTTGTATCCTGCTCTCAGCGTCACCTCTTCGTTCAGATCGTATTCGAGACCTGCCTTATACACGGTCTGTTCGCTCCAGTTCATGTTCCACGTAGCCGCGCCGCTGCTATTGGTGCTGTAGGCCGGCTTGTTGCGGCCCATAGTCTGGGGCCAGTCAATCCATACGATATCGAAAGCCGCCTTGAGTTTTGGCGTGGGTCGTATGGCCAGGCCCAGCGCCATGTTCTGCGGCTGGTCAAGACGCAGCTTGTCTTGGCCGGCGGGGGTGTCAAACGTGAACAGCGAGAAGCACTGTTTCGTTTCGTAGGCCAAACCGGCGGAGATCTTATCTGTGAGCCGGTAGAGCGAACCGACCATGACGCCAATGCCGAATGCCTCGCCGTCGTTGTGTGGAACCTCCGAGGGCGGGCCGGCGTTAAATTCCATGGTCGCATAATTGAGACCCAAAGCAGCACCCACTGAGAGCCTGTCACTGATCGAATAGGCCAGCGCGGGGGCCAGTCTCATGAGCTCGTACTTGGTGTAGGTCACGTTGTGGTACAGGTTCTGTGGGTAGTCCACGCCCATGCCGCAGACGCCGTAGGCGCCTGCTCCGAAGGTGAGTCTGTCACTGATAGGCACAATGACACCTGCGCCCGGCATGAAACACGGGTTGCTCTGCGACGGCGTCTCGACGCCGTCGTTGGTGACCATACGTGCATCGCTGTGGGCGGTGTACGCGACGTCCGGCGCAAAGTATGTGACCCCAATGTCGAAACGCTTGTCGAGCCGGGATACGCCCGCGGGATTCGTTACGGTCGTCGCTGCATCCAGAGGCAGGGCTACCCCTACGCCGGCCATGGATCTCTGAACGGGGCCCACGCCGATCACCTTCATGCCGTTCGTTGCGCGCGCAACGGGCGTTATGGTGGCCACGACACAACAACACAACATTATCCTGCAGATTCTCATCATCCACCGGTGCCTTATGGAGGGCCAACGAGGTCTTGGTCCCTCCTCTCTCAAAGGAATCAGTTCAGACTCGCCTCGTTGGATGCGAGCACCGTCTCTTCCCTTGTCGCGAACTGCTTGGGCAGGGTGAAGTAGAATGTCGTTCCTTCACCGACCTCCGACTCTACCCAAACGTTGCCCCCATAGAGATCGATGATCTTCTTCACGACGGCCAGGCCGATGCCGGTGCTCTCCAGCTCGTCGCGGCGCGTCAACGTCTGGAACATCTCGAAGATCTTCGCAAAGTACTTGCTGTCGATGCCGGGTCCGTTGTCCGTGACGTTGAACTTCCAGCACTCGTCTTCGGAGACACAACCCACCTTGATCAGACCTTGTGGCTTGTCCATGTACTTGATGGCGTTGCCGATCAAGTTCTGGAACAACTGGATCAGGCGCGCCTTTTCAGAGACTACCGTGGGCAGATCTCCATCGACCGTGATCTGGATATGCTCTGGGGGGCTCAACTGGCTGACGATGTCCAGTAGAAGGGCATTCAGGTCAACAGGCTCGATCCGTTTGGCGGTTCTGCCGATCTCTGAATAATGGAGAATGCTGTCGATCAGCTCGCTCATTCGGGAGACGCGCCCCTTGAGCAGCCCGAGCTGCTGTTGCCCGGGCTCATCCAGCTTGCCGGCGTAGTCGGCGGTAATCCAGTCGGTCAGCGTGCCGATGCCGCGCAGCGGCGCCTTCAAGTCGTGGGCGGTAATATAGGCGAAGTCCTGCAGTTCCTTGTTGGAGCGTCTCAACTCCCGGACGGTATCGGCCAGATGTTCGTTGGCTTTTGCCAGGGCGCGTTCGGCCTTTTGTCGTTCATTGGCCTCTATTTGCAGTGAGATCATATCGGCAATCGACGCCGCGAAGTCCTGCTCTTCAAGGGACCATTCTCTGGGACCATCGGTGTGTTCGTGACAGACAACACCGAGCGTCTTGCCGTGGAGACGGATCGGGACGTCCAGCATCGATGAAACGCCAAGGGGCTCCAGATAACTCTCTGCGAACTCCCGGGTGCGGGGGTCTTTCAGGGCGTCATTGGCGGCAACTATCCGGCTGTTCTCGATGGCCTGGAAGTAGCTGGGGCAGTCGGCGGCCTTGATCCGAAGCCCGCTCTCATGGCGGTTTTGACTTTGCAGGTAGAGATCCTCGCAAGCCAACTCCCCTGCCTTCTCGTCGAGGAACCAAACACCAACACGCTCGACCGAGAGTGTCTTGGCGGTCTCCTCGGTGGTCCTGCGGATGGTGGAAGTCAAATCCTTGTTGGTGTACTTGCTCAGCTTGACGAGAGTCCTTTGGTGATGAATGATTCGCTCGGTACGCTGCTTGAGGATCTGCTCGGCCTTCTTGCGGAAGACAATCTCTCGGGTGAGCTGCTCGTTGGTCCTGGTCAGTTCCCCGGTGCGCTCCTGCACTCTGGCTTCGAGTTGCTCGTTGGCGTTGACGAGGGCCGAATCTCGTTGCTGAATCTGCTCGAGCATTTCGTTGAACGCTTGCATGAGCAGGCCGACCTCATCGTTGCTGTTCTGCTCGGCGCGCACCGCATACTGCTTCTTCTGCGAGACGAGATTGGCGACACCGGCCAGGTAGAGAATCGGCGACGAGATAACCCCCTGGAGCCTGGCGGAAACGGCGTAGGCCGCTAACGACGAGATAATCAAGATGCCGACAATCGCAGCGATACCGTGTTGGAGCCGCGTGTACATGGGATTGAGATCCGACTCCAGACAGATCGTGCCGATTATCTCTCCTTCGAGTTTGATCGGTTGGGCCAGGATCAGACGTCCTTCCTTGAATATGTGGCCGTTCGGCAGTTGACCTGCGTCCGGGACCGTGACTCCTGCGCCGGCGCGCTCATAGGCAGCGAACAGCGTGCCGTCCTTCTTGTATACGCAGGTCATTAGGATAGAAGGGACGGCTTCGATACTCCGCAAGACCTCACGTGCATCCGTCGCATCGTCAAACGTAACGGCGGATGTGCAGTTGTTAGCGAGGATGTCCGCGTGCGTAGACAAATCCGTGACCATGGCGTTGCGGAGACTGGTCCATTCCCACGCGCTGAAGACGGTGCCGGCCAGGAATAGCGCGCTGACGCACGTGAGCATGGTGATCGCGATCAGCTTGTGCTTGAGCGACAGATTGCTCATCCACGCCAGCTTGATTGGCTTCTGGCTACCTATCTCCGTTTCCTGTTTCACTTCCCCCATCACTCTCTCTTTCAAAGATGTCGGTCTTCATGACCCGTGTGGCCAGCCGCAACAGCTTGGATCTGATTTCAAGTCTGGCACGTTCGGCGGCGGCTACGTTGATCTCAAAGCGTACTTTCTTCTCTTCTATGACGAAGCCGATCACACCGCCGGCCTCCAAGAATCGCGGGATGTCCGCTACTGTCAGGATATTCTCTCTCCTGATGGGACCCAGAATGGCCTGGAGGTGCTCGCTCTCGGAGGGGCAGATGAAAAGCACGTGACACTGCCTGATCGCCTCGAGATCGGGAAGCTCTTGGGCAGCGCCGCCGTCGGTCCGTACGGGCGCCTCCAGACCCTTGAATCGCTTGATCACCACGGGCCGGTCTCTGACCTCCTTGCCTTCGAGCGGCTCAAAGGCGCTGCCGAAGGGGTCCTTGCCGACGATGCCGATGAGAATAGGTTTCTTGTCATCCGGCGCGTTCCTTTCCGCGTCGTCCGGCGGCGCGAATCGGGGGCTGTCGACAAACATGACGAAATTGAAAAGGAACGCCGCCTTGAGTTGGTACTCCCGCTCGGAGGCGGTGTCAGCCCGGACCGTGCCCGAAACACTCGCGGCCAGTAGAAGCGCCGCCGAGAACAGCAGAATGCAGGTTCGTGCTCTCACGTCACGCTCACTAATCGTCGTGGTTGCGTCCATAGTCTAGACTGTCCCGTGCGCACGATACCGACTTCACCGGGATATCGTGAATCGGGACACCCTCATCATTTCTGCCGCAGAGGTCCCCTTCGACGGCCAGTGCCGAAGCGGAGGGCTCCACGAAGTCTCTGTCGTACACGAGGTGGCTGCAATCGGTGTCGATCGGGACCTCCATCAGTTCTTCGAGTGACAGGAGGAACAAATGGTCTGGTTCTCGCGCGTGCAGCGGATTCCCGGATGCTGCGGCGCCGGTGGCCCACAATGCCAGGACGATCAGAGCTACAGTCAGTTCCTGTTTTAGCCAGCTTAGGTCCATTTTCAGCCAAAGTCCTCTCTTCATATCATGGAATCAGAATCTGTACATGAGTGACGCGCCGCGGCGACGGCGTGAGAGCGGTAATCAGCTCTGCCGTAGCTGTAGCTGCGCTTGCTAAGGTCTTTGTCAAACAACCCGAGGAGGTTGTACCCGTCGATGCGGACGGTCAGGTTCTTCT
>CAZGRF010000222.1:1419-6411 GCA_964527825.1 uncultured Pirellulales bacterium | reverse complement strand
CACGCACGTGGACCGGCTCGGTGGCATAGGCGGGCTCAAGATCACCAAGGAAGAGAGTATCTCGGCCGGCGTGCGCCGCATCACGGCGCTGACAGGCACTAAACTGAACGAGTTGCTCGAACAGGCCAGCGACATCGTCGATCAGCTCTCAACTCAGCTCCAGGTTCCGGCCGACAAGCTCTCCGAGCGCGTGTCGCAACTGCTGGAGGACAACAAGAAACTCGCCAAGGAACTCAAGGCGGCTTCGAAAGCGGGCGGGCCAGATACCCTCGGCGAGGCGAGAGAGCTGCTCGAGGCCTGCGAAGAAGTCGGGGAAGCATCGATTATTGTCGGACGCTTGTCGTCTACTTCCATAGAGCGCGCCCGCGAAGCCGTGGACATGCTCAAGAAGAAGGCCGGCTCGGCCGCGATCGTGCTGGGCTTCGAGGACGACGGAAAAGCGACGCTGCTGGCCGGCGTCACGGACGATCTGGTCAAGAAGGGCCTCAAGGCCGGCGACATCATCAAGGAGATCGCGCCGATCGTGGGCGGTGGCGGTGGCGGCCGACCCCAGATGGCTCAGGCCGGCGGAAAAGATCCCGCCAAAATCGACGACGCCCTCGCCCAAGCCAAAACGCTGGTCAAAGGCAAGCTCGGCGCTCTCTGACCATCGTGCGTGACGCGTGTCGCATCATGCGTTGACGCAATACGCTCATGATCCGATTTCAATGCCAACACTGCGCGGCCAAGCTGACCGTCCGCGAGAACCGGGCGGGCACGATCGGACGATGTCCCCGCTGCAAGCAGGCCATCTCGATTCCGCAGGCGCCGAAGGCCGAATCGGCTATGGGGAGCGACGCGGAGGAATTGACCCTCGTCACGCCACCTGAACCCAAGGATAAGGCGCTGTTCGATCTTCCCGACGAGCAAGCACTGGCCGACATCGAGGCGGAGCAGCTCCGTCGTGAGGAGCAGCTTCTGACAAAACTCGGCGTCAGACGGCGACCTGAGTACACAGGACAGCGACGATTCGTCTGGCCCATCGACGTCCTGCTGTATCCGACCAGCCCTCCCGGGCTGATGGTGTTGGGCCTTCTGGCCGGCATCCCCCTGGTAATGAACCTCATCCAACGGTTCGTCCCGGTGGTTGGGCGTCTGGGTCTGGTGTTTGTGGTGGGTTACGTCGTGCTGGGCCTCTACGCCGGTTGGTACTTCGCCGAGTGCGTCTACGACAGCGCCAGAGGCGGCACGCGCGCTCCGGCCTTCGTGGGTGCCGGCCTGGGCGAGATGTGGTCGCGCGTCTCCTACCTGCTGGCAGTCTACATCATCTACCTGCTCCCGGTGGTGCTCTATCGGATCATTGTGACCAGCTTCGATGTCGCCGGGGCCAAGTTCGAGATCATCTTCTGGGCCCTGGCGGGCTATGCCCTGGTGTTCTTTCCGATGGGGCTGCTCGCGATGGTGGTGAACGACTCTATCTCGGCCCTCAATCCGCTCTTCCTGCTGGGCTCGGCCTTTCGCACATTCTTCCAGTACGTTGGCCTGATCGTCCTGTTTCTGCCATTCGCGGGCGCATTCTGGCTTCTGGGGAGCGAGTCGGAGGATGCGAAGTCTTCCGTCTTGCCGGACGCGGTTGGAATTGTCTTGACCACCTACATTCCGTTCATCATGGCCCACCTGCTGGGTCGGTTCTATTGGCGCAATCGCGAGCGACTCGACTGGGGATTGTGACAAGCACGGAATGAGCAACATCGGTCGGGTAGCGTGGGTCAAGGACCCACCCTACGCGCCCCGGTCAGTCCTGCTGCCTGATCCGGACGCTACGGGCGTGGGCGTCGAGGCCTTCCACCTGGGCGAGGCGAATAATGTCGTCGGCGCTGGCGGCAAGCTGCTCGGCGCTGTATTCGATGAGGCTGATCGACTTGACGAAATCGTTGCTGGTCAGTGCACTGGAGAACCTGGCACTGCCGCCTGTGGGCAGCGTATGACTCGGACCGGCCCAGTAATCTCCGGTGGCAACAGGCGTATACGGTCCAACAAACAAGGCTCCCGCTGTGTGAATCTGAGCTGCGACCTCTCTGCTTAGCGAACCGCACTGAATCTGAAGATGCTCAGAGGCAAACTCATTCGCCCAGTGGATGACGGAGGACATATCACTGAACACTGCTATTCCACTGTATTCTCGGAGGCATCGCGCCGCCTCGGTTGCCCGGCTCAACCGCTGCAATTGCCTCTTGAGTTCACCAAGGACATCTTTGGCCAGTTGTTGCGAATCAGTGAACAGGACCGCGCCACCGGGATCGTGCTCAGCTTGACTGAGCATATCTGCCGCCACCCAGGCTGGGTTCGCCTCCTTGTTTGCGATGACAAGAATTTCACTTGGGCCAGCGACGGAATCGATGGCGACCTGACCGAAAACGATTCGTTTGGCTGTCTGCACCCACATGTTGCCTGGGCCGACGATCTTGTCGACGCGAGGCACGTTTTTTGTGCCATTCGCTAGCGCTGCTACAGCCTGGACACCGCCTATGCGATAGACCTCCTTGACGCCTAGCTCATAGCAAACTGCCAGAATAATAGGATGGATCGTGCCTTCAAACCGAGGCGGCGAGACCACCGCGATCTCCTGTACACCGGCCACCTGAGCAGGCACGACTGTCATGATGACGGTCGACGGCAATGGAGCCGATGCACCCGGCACGCAAACGCCCACCCGCCGAATCGGCGTGTACTTGATCCCGGTGCCGTCAGAGAACTGCGATCGGTTGCCGACGAAGATCTTGGCTTGATAACTCTTAACGTTCTCGATGGCCTGGCGCACCGAGGCAAGCAGCTCGGCGTTGACGCCGCGATGGGCTTGGGCCAACACCTCATCACTGATCCGAAACTGCTCGCCGTGTAGCTCGACTCGGTCGAATTCCTTCGTGTACTCAGCGACCGCCTCATCGCCGCGCGCCTCGACCTCGTCGATGATCTCGGCAACTCTCCGGCCTTCTTTGCTCCTTGGGTTAAAGGTCGCAGCCTCGCACACTTTGCTTCGGAGACATGCCAACCTCTCTTCAAAGCCCTGGTCTTGATATGAAATCAGGATATCGTTCAGTTCACTGCTCATAGGATTCTATCCACCGAAGTTCCCGTAGCTATAGACGCGGGCGGCGCGTTGCAGGAGCAGGTACTTTCTGCCTTTGTACCCAGTGACAAGTCCGGCCACGCTGAAGCGAATCGGATTGGGCGAGGCCGCAATTCGCTGCTGCGCCTGTTCCAGCACGCGGGCAGGCAGCAGCTCGTATCGGATCGCAGATACATTCCACCCGAGGGCATCCGGAACGAAGTACCAGCGGCCCTCGTACGATCGAATGAAGCCGTCCACGTTCGTCAGCATACGGGTCGGAATGCTTCCAGAGACTACAGCACCCGTCGCTGCTCCTTGGCGCTGGGGTCCGCGCATCGGATGGCGGCCCCTGAGCTTCTCCAGGACTTCGGGCGGGATCGCCAGCGCACCGCTCGACCGGTCGGTTCCCGCCTGTGTCGCGTCCGGCGCGCCCTGCGCGTTCTGCGGCTGTGCAGGCTCGTTGATGTCTTTGAGCTTGCTCAGCGGCAGGTAATAGGACGCGAACAGGAAGTTCGTACCCTGGTATCGGGTCACTTGGGCGGTGAGTCTGTACCGAGGCAAGAGGCGGTCGTTGGCATCGGCAAGCATCTGTTCCAGCGTCGCTGACGGGAGCAGCTCCAGCCGCGTCCCCGTGAGGACCTGCACGCCCGCATCGTTCACGTCCTCATTCAACTCGAAGAGCCAGATGTCGTTGCTGTCGGCCCGGACGATCGCGCCGTCAACGCCCTGCAAGACCGTCCCCTCGGGCAGGAGCTTGCTGGGCGCAGCGACCGCGCCTGCCACCGCAGAGGTCAGAACGCAGATCGCAAAACACGCGACAGCCAAAGCCAGCGTTGCCCCGCCCCGATGCGCTCGCCTGGCGACTCGATTGCGTCTCCTCGGTTTTCTCACTGCGGCCACCTCTCTTGCGACCCCAAAACCTGCGTGATCGATTCAACCGCTCCGGCTGGACTGTCGGCAAAGACAATGCTCTCGGCGCTGCGCGGGTCGTCCCGGTAGACCAAATCGATCAAAGGTCTCCAGAAATCACCGAGCAGGACCAGCGGCTTCGCCCGGTCGAGGAACTTCTTGTTCTTCAGCTCCCAGACCCTGGCCAGCTCCAGGAGCGTCCCCGTGCCGCCGGGCAGGACGACATAGCCTTGTCCCAGCCGGACGAGCGTATCGAGCCGCTCATCGAGCGAGCCGGTCACGATCTCACGCGTAACGAACTCATTCGCGACGCTGTTCTTGAAGGCCGAACAGGTCACACCGACCACCGTTCCTCCCGCCTCAGCCGCGCCTTTCGCAGCCGCCCGCATGGTACCACCGTAGCCACCATTGGCAATGACAAAGCCCGCCTCGGCCAGCTCCCGCCCCAACTGCTCGGCCAGACAGAACACCGGCTCGCCCGCCTTGGCCCGCGCCGTTCCGAAAACGCTGATCGTTGTTTCACTCATGAGCCTTCGCGCGCGTGTAGTTGAGCAGGCCGGCCGACAGAAGGATCTGGCGGTCGCGGCGGGAAAGGTTCAGGTTGCCGACAAACTCGAACGCGCCGTCCTGCGCCGCGATCTTGACCGTGTCGCTTTTCTCGATCGCGCCGAGCAGATCGTCAATCTCCAGCTCGTCGTCGGGACCGAGCCTGTCGTAATCCGAAGAATCAGCGAATTGGATCGGCACGATGCAGAAGTTGATCAGGTTGGCGCGGTGAATTCGCTCAATGCTCTTGGCGATAACCGCGCGAACGCCGAGATACATGGGGCACAACGCGGCGTGCTCGCGCGACGAGCCCTGGCCGTAGCTTTCGCCCGCGACGATGATCCCGGCGACACCTTCGGCCTTCAGCCTCAGTGCCCGCTCGGAGAACGTGGGCTTACCCGGCTCGTTGAACGCATTGAAGACCACCTTGGCGTACTCGGGCACGT
>CAZGRF010000222.1:0-1409 GCA_964527825.1 uncultured Pirellulales bacterium | reverse complement strand
GTTCGAGCGCAGCTTCAGGTACGTCCCGGCCGGCATGATGTGGTCGGTCGTAATCTTGTCGCCGCACTTGAGTAAGACCCGTCCGGTCAGCTTGGCTGGCAAGCCCGGCGGCGTCTCGGGCACAACGATCGTGCAACCTCGGAGAACTTCGGCCTTTGCGGCTTCATCCTCAGCCAAAGGGGGTTCGATCATGCTGTCATCGATATGGAATTGAGCGGGCATGGCGATCTTCGGATAGGCGATGCTCATCTTCTCCGACAGATCGCGCGGGTCGGTGATCTTGCCGGTCAGCACGGAGGCGACCGCCGTTTCGGGACTAACCAGGTAGACTTGATCGCCCTTAGTGCCACTGCGTCCGGCGAAGTTGCGGTTGAACGTTCGCAGGCTGACGAGACCATCGGCGGGCGAGAAGCCCTGGCCGATGCACGGCCCGCAGGCCGATTCGAGAACGCGCGTCCCGGCCGCGATCAAGTCAGCCAGCGCGCCGTTCGCTGCCAGCATGTTGAGGACTTCCCGGCTGCCCGGCGCGACGGCAAACTCGACCATGTGATCGACACGCCGGCCCTTCAGGACGGTGGCAACCATCATCAGATCCGCGTAGCTCGAATTGGTGCAGCTTCCGACCACGATCTGCCCGGTCTTAGGGCCGGCGATCTCACAGACGGTCTTGATATTGTCCGGCGAGGACGGACAGGCCGCCATCGGCTCGAGCTCCGACAAGTCGATTTCGATGACCCGGTCGTACGTCGCGTCCATGTCGGCCTCCAGCGGCCGGTAGTCTTTCTCCCGCTTTTGGGCGGCGAGGAATCCGCGCGTCTGCTCGTCGCTGGCGAAGAGGCTCGTGGTCACGCCCAGCTCGGCGCCCATGTTTGTGATGGTTGCCCTCTGGGGCACAGTCAGCGTCTTGACGCCTGCGCCGAAGTACTCGACGACCCAGCCGACGTTGCCCTTGGTAGACAGCTCGCCCAGCAACTTGAGGATAACGTCCTTGGCCGCGACCCAGTCGGAAAGCTCACCCGTGAGCTTGACTCCGAGCACCTTGGGGCATTGCAGGTAGAAAGGCCCGCCGGCCATCGCGACCACCACGTCGAGTCCGCCGGCACCGATGGCGAGCATGCCGATGCCGCCTCCGGTGGGCGTGTGCGAATCGCTGCCCAGCAGCGTCGCGCCCGGCTTCCCGAAGCGTTCCAGATGGACCTGGTGGCAAATGCCGTTGCCGGCGCGGGAATGGTAGGCGCCGCTCTTGGCCGCGACGGTCTGGAGGTACAGGTGGTCATTATGGTTCTCGGGCCCGAACCCAGCCATGTTGTGGTCGATGTAGCTGACCGACAGCTCGGTCTTGACGCGCTTGACGCCCATCGACTCGAAGAGCAGGAAAGCCGTCGTGCCCGTGGCGTCCTGAGTCAGCG
>CAZGRF010000221.1:0-6452 GCA_964527825.1 uncultured Pirellulales bacterium | reverse complement strand
CCGCTTCGAAGGCAGCTCGCGCCTGTCTGCCCATGGCCGCGTGTTTCTTCAGGCGACCATTGCCCTACAGCTTCGCGCCGGCCTCTATGCGACGCTGAAGAACCTCACCGCTGCCGGACGGAGGACATGCTGGCCCCTCCGGGATTTCTTCCGGCAGGCTGAATATGTGCTGGTGGGGCACGATGGCGTCTTCGGTGTCGAGTCGTGCGGGATCATTCATCTGGCGAAGAAACACGGCAAGCGGACGGGGATCCTCGGCGCCAGTACAGGGATCGGCGCAGGGCGCTCCTACAAGGCGGGGCTGTATCGCAAGGCCCTGGAGGAGAGTGACTTCTGCGTGTTTCGCGAAAGACTCTCTTGCGAGAGCATGAGGCAAGTCAGTCGGCGACCTGAGAAGTTGATCGTCGGTCCCGACCCCGCCTTTGCGATGCGGCCGGCCGAGCCTCGCGAGGCTCTCGCGGTGCTGGAGCGATGTGAAGGTTTTCGTCGCGCGCGGTCGGACAAGCGCGCCGTCGTAGCCGCGACGGTGCTGGAGAAAGGGCGCGTTTACGCCGGCTTCCGGCCGGAGTTGCAAGGCCAGGTCAAGTGGCAGGCACACGCGAAGTATCTGGCGACGGTTCTGGATGCTTTGGTCGAGAAACACGGCGTTCTTGTGCTGTTCCTGCCTCACTCGGTCGAAAAGGACGGCAGCGACGTTGTCGCGGCCGAGCACGTCGCCGAGCAGATGAAGTCGGGGCCGGACAGTTGTATAATCGTCGAAGAGGATTGCGGAGCCCGACTATTGAAAAGTATCATAGGGCAGTGCGACTTTCTCGTCGGCGAACGGACGCACTCGCTGATCGGCAGCGTCTCGATGGGGACACCTTTCGCAGCGCTGACGAACCGGCGCGATACGAGGACGCACGGAATTATCGGAGAAATGTGCCGATGCGAAAGCCAGATTGTGGACATGGATGGTTCAGCCGAGCAAGCCGCCGCACAGAAGGTTCTCGATCTGTTCGAGTCTCGCGCCTCCATCCGGCAGGCCCTGGGGCGTGTGCAGCAGGACCTGGCCGGGCAACTCGCGGAGATCGCGCGCCTCGTCAAGGGTATGCCGCCGACACACCCAGCGTTATGAGGCCCAAGCGCTCAACCATCAGGTGGGTGGTCAAACACGGTCTGTGTACGGGCTGCGGTACGTGTGCAGGCGTCTGTCCGCGCGATGCGCTGGAGATGGTCGTCGACCGCAAGAGGGGTCGCTACCTCCCGCAGATCGACAAGAACAAGTGTACTCGTTGCGGATTGTGCTATGACGTGTGTCCGGGCCATAGCGTCGACTTCGAGGGATTGAGCACTGCGTTCTTCGGCGACGTCCCCGAAGACGTCGCCTTAGGCAAATACCTTGGCTGCTACATCGGCCACGCCACCGACAAGAAGATGCGTCACGACGGCGCCTCCGGCGGGCTGGTGACGGCGTTCCTGGTCTTTGCGTTGGAGCAAGGGCTCATCGACGGCGCGCTGGTCACGCGCATGCGGGCGGACAGGCCGCTGGAACCCGAACCGTTCATCGCCAGGACGAAAAACGGCATCATCGCCGCGGCCCGGTCGAAGTATTGTCCGGTGGCCGCCAACGCGGCGCTGAAAGCGATCCTCGATTCGGACGGCCGGCTCGCTGTCGTGGGGTTGCCTTGCCATATCCAGGGCATTCGGAAGGCCGAGCAGTGCATCCCGGCCCTGAAAGAGCGTATTCGCTACCGGATCAGCATCGCCTGCAGCCTCGACTACAGTTTCCTGGGAACGGAGAGGCTCCTGCTGGGCCTCGGCATCGCTCCGGAGTCGGTCGAGACGTTGGAATACCGCGGGCGGGGCTGGCCCGGCAGTATGCATATCCGCGCCAAGGACGGGACAGACACCATCGTGCCGCTGGCCGACTACTACAAGAAGCTCGGCCCGTTCTGCCTGGGGCGGTGCACCCTTTGCAGCGACATGTTCGGAGAGTTGAGCGACTTGTCCTGCGGTGATGCGTGGGTGCCCGAGGCGGTGAAAACCGACAAGTCCGGCAGCTCGTTCGTCATCACGAGAACACCGGAAGCGGAGGAGTTCCTCGAACTGGCCGCGTCGCAGGAAGCGGTTGAGTTATCGGAACTCGGGCTGGAGGAACTGCTGGCCTCGCAGGGGCACGCCGCCTTCAAGAAGAGAAAGCTCAAGGCCCGTATGCTTCTGTGCCGCCTGACCGGCCGGCGCGTGCCGAAGTATCGCCAGAAGCTGTCCCGGCCCGTTCGCGGCGATTATGTCCACATGATCAAATTCTACGTAGCGCGCTATGCCCTTTCGGGAGAGAAAGGGATCCTCCGCCGGCTCTTTCACGTCGCTCGTCGTTTGCGGCGAGGGAAAAGGCAGAAGCGGAGTCCGGCATAAGGGTCGGAGCGAATCTCGACCGCCGACGTCCGAGCCCAGTGACATAGAGCGCACGGCACCACCATGTACGCGACCTACGCCAATGAGATAGACCAGGATGGCTTGCTCTACGAATTCGAAGAGCGGACGTCCGACGTGCAGTTATCGCCGGCGATGAACACTCTGCTGCTGGCGGTTTGGCTGCTCGTCTGCGCGATCGGCTTCGGGGTAGCCTTTCTGGCGAAGAATCCCATTGCCGGAGCTGCAATCGTTGCGCTGCCCACCTTCATCGGCATGCTGATCAAGCCGACGTTTGCCCTGTGCGTTCTGATGCTGGTGCTTCCCACCGGCGCGGGCATCGGGTACCGCCAAGCCTTCAGCCTCGATCGCGGCGTGGGTCTGGCGCTGGCGGCCAGCTTCCTGATCAATGTGACGCTGACCCGCCCCGGACTGCACATCCGGCACAAGGCGCTCTGGGTGGCGGCCGGGTACAGCGCCTGGATCTTCTGCACATCCCTATTGCAGCCTTACCTCTCCATGGAGGTCATACGAGCGTTTACACAGTTTCAGTTGGTCATCCTGATTCTCATCGTGTACTGGGTCCTCGAAACCAACTACGAGAAGACCTTTGTATGGGCCTTACGCTCATACGTCGTCGGCATGGTGGGCACCACGATCGTGGCCATCAAAACGGGGGCCGCCATCCGCGCCATGCAGGAGACGCGCGAGGCGCGCTATGCGGCCACGCTTGGAAGTGCGATTGATGCGAACATGCTGGCCGCACTGACGGCGCTCGCATTTCTCTCAGCGATCTATCTCTTCGCTCGCGACAAGAGTCTGCTGTGGCGCGGCTTCTACCTCGTGACCATGCTGTTCCTGCCGGTCATGATGATCAAGATCGGATCGCGCGGCGGCCTGGTGGCTTTGGCCTTCACGATGCTGTCGCCGCTGCTGTTCGTGCGGCAGGTCATCCGGCGACCGACGCTGGCTATCCTGCTGCTTCTGGCGATCGCGATGGCGTCTGCTTCGGCAGGTCTGTTGGCCAGACAGCGGAGTCTGGACGCTTCCGTTGTGAACCGCCTGACGGATGTCCAGCGCGCGAAAGAGGCGCTCGCTATCAGAATGACGCCGATCAAGAACGCCGTCGATGCCGTGGCCGTCAGGCCCGCCGGCACGGGCTACTTTAGCTGGTTCGAGCGGACAGGCAGCCAGATCTGGCCTCACAACGATTTCTTCTTTTCGCTGGGCGTGTACGGCATTCCCGGAGCAATCCTGTTCGCCGCCTTCGTCGTCCTCCTGATGCTGACGGTCAAGCGAATGCCTCTGACCTTGGAGAAGCTGTACGCGCGGGCGGTCCTGACGTTCCTGCTGGTGATGGGACTCAACATCAAGCAGGTCTCCGCAAAGTACTACTGGGTGTTCCTGGCCTTTGTCCTGGCTGCGGAGCGTCTGAGCTGGTGGCACAGCGAGTCGGACGAGGAACTGATTGACGAAGCAGATGAAGAAGCTGCGGATACTGACTTTTAGTCACATGTTCCCTGCCGTCCGGTCCGAGCGGCACGGAATCTTCATCTGTCGCGAGGCGCAGGCGCTGCGCCGTTGCGGCATCGAATGTTGCTTTCTCGTGGGCCGACCGTGGGCGCCGTGGCCGCTCCATCACGTCCCACGCTGGAGCGATTACGGACCGGCCAATCCCCTTCTCGCACCCGACGGATTACCGGCGCGACGGGTCAGCTATTTCCGACCGCCGGGCTTTGGCTTTCGCCGGTACGATGGGCGATCCTTAGCTCTCAGTGCGACAGGTCCGGCCGAGCGGTGGCATCGGGACGAACCGTTCGATCTCGTTCTCGGTGTCTCGATGCTGCCCGATGCGGAGGCCGCCGCCATCATCGGGTCCAAGCTCGGCCTGCCCGTGGTCAGCCTGGCGGTAGGAAGTGACGTGATGGTGTATCCGGACCGCATGCCGGTCTTGTGGCGGCGGTTGTGCGACGCGCTGGAACGCGTCGATCTGCCGGTCGGCGTCAGTCAGTCGATCTGCAAGAGGCTCACCGAAACGGGGGCGTGCAGGCGCGAGCCCCTGTGCGTTTACCTAAGCCGAGACACGCAGGCTTTCGCGCCTGCCGCGGACAAGGGCGCGGTCCGCCGGCAACTCGGCTGGGCAACAGACGGCGTCGTCGCCATTTACGTGGGGGGATTGGTCGAGACGAAAGGGATGAGCGAGCTGGCCACTGCTTGCGAGCCGTTACTCAAGCGACACGAGAAGTTGACACTCGTCTGTGTTGGGGAGGGACCTTCACGCGAAAGGCTGGATGAGCTGGCACGGCGGGTCGGGCGAGCGGGGGCCGTCATCTTGACGGGTGGCGTCGGACCCGCCGAGATCCCGTTGTTGTTGCAGGGCGCAGATTTTATGGTCCTGCCTTCCTATAGCGAAGGAATGCCTCAGGCGATCCTGGAGGCAATGGACTGCGGATTAGCCGTGGTGGCGTCCCGCGTCGGCGGAATCCCTGAGGCGGTGGTCGATGGAGAAACCGGCTTGCTCGTGGAAGCGCGAAATGCCGGGCAGCTTCGTGATGCCATCGAGCTCATGATGACTGACGAAGAATTCCGAACCAGGGCCGGGCGACACGCATTGGAACGAGCCGGTGAAATCTTCGACTCCGAGCGCAATGCCAAGCTATTCGCGGATGCTCTTCACTCACTGGTGGCAGGGCGCGTGACATTGCCGGCCGAGGCAGCGGATGAGTGATTCGCCGAACCGAGATCGAGCCAAGGTCTGCATTCTGACTTCGGTTCATATTCCTTTCGACGGCCGCATCTTCCATCGGGAGGCCAAGAGCCTCGCCCGAGCAGGCTACGATGTCGTGCTGATTGCCAGACATGACAGGGCCGAGGTGGTCGACGGCGTTCGTATCGTGCCGTTGCCCGAGCCGAAGAACCGCATCCAGAGGATGACCACCCTCCTGTGGCGGCTCTTCCGCCTGGCAGTCAAAGAGAATGCGGATGTCTACCATTTCCACGACCCTGAATTGATGACCGTCGGGCTGCTCCTCAAGCTCCGGGGCAAGAGGGTGATCTGGGACGTTCACGAGCACTATCCCAACAGTATTCTGGACAAGTTCTGGATCTCGAGAGGTCTGCGGCGATTCATCAGCAAGTCCTTCGACCTATTTGAGCGGGCGGTGGTAAGGTCCTTCGACTGCGTGATCTACACGACCGGCCTTGTAGGGGCGCGTTATGAGAAGATGAAAGTCCGTTCGGGCCGAATCGAGAACTACCCATCCGTCAAGCTGGCCGAAACGTTTGAGAGGAAGCCGCGCGAGAGGATAATCTATTTGGGCGCCATGTCGCGAATTCGAGGACTTGTCGAGGTGGTCGAGGCTTTTGGCCTCGTGGGTAAGGAGTACCCACGCTGGGAGCTTTGTCTGGTTGGGTCTTGCCGGCCGGCCGCGTTCGAGGACGAGTTGAAGGCGCTGGCCGTCGAGCGACATGTCGAGACCCAGGTCAAGTTCATCCCCTGGGTGGCCTACGAGGAGAAGGAAAGGTTCTCCGCGCAGGCCGCGATGGGCGTCGTCACCTATTTGCCGCACGCGAACAACATGAGTTGCTTGCCAAACAAGCTTTTTGAGTATATGGTAATGGGATTGCCGGTGATTGCCTCGGATTTCCCGCTCTACAGGGAGGTTGTGGGGTCGAGTCGTTGTGGGTTGATCGTCGATCCGACCAAGCCGCCGGCGATTGCCGAGGCCATGGAGTACCTCATCGAGCACCCGCAGGAAGCCCGTCGGATGGGCGAAAACGGGCGGCGCGCCGTCTTGGAACGCTACAATTGGGAGAAGGAGAGCCAGAAGCTGCTAAACATCTACGAGACCGTCCTTGGCAGAAATGGAGGGACTTGACTTGTTGAAGACACTGTTAGTCGTCGGGGCGCGACCCAACTTCATGAAAATGGCGCCGCTCTATTTCGAGATGAGCAAGGCGCCGTCGCTTGAGCCCGCCATCGTCCACACGGGGCAGCATTACGACTACGTCATGTCACAGGCCTTCTTCGAGGACCTGAGACTGCCGGAGCCGGACTA
>CAZGRF010000220.1:0-6456 GCA_964527825.1 uncultured Pirellulales bacterium | reverse complement strand
GCTTTCTCGGTCCCAACGGCGCGGGCAAGTCCACCACGATCAAGATGCTCACGGGCCTGTTGGCTCCCACGCACGGCACCATGCGCATCCTGGGTGAAGACGTCAGCGACGGCCAGAAGGCACGGGAGGTCAAGCGGCGCATCGGCGTTGTCCCCGAGGACCTGGCGCTTTTCGACAACCTGACCGGCCGGGAGTATCTTACCTTTGTCGGGCGTATGTATCGACTGCCTCTGCCGACCGTACGCGAGCGCTGCGACGAGCTGCTGGTCATGATGGACCTCGACAAGGAAGAGAAGAAGCTCACGCTCGAATACTCCCACGGCATGAAGAAGAAGCTGACCCTGGCCGCGGCGCTCATCGCGAATCCGGACCTGCTGTTTCTCGATGAGCCGTTCGAGGGCGTCGACGCCGTCTCCTCGCGCCTCCTGCGGGACACGTTGAAACGCTGCGTGCAACGCGGCGCGACGGTGTTTCTGACCTCTCACGTCCTGGAGATCGTCGAGCGACTCTGCACGGCGGTTGGCATCATCGCCAAGGGCAAGCTCGTGCATCAATCCACGATGGAAGAGATTCGCGCCAGCGGCTCGTCATTGGAAGATCGTTTTCTCGAAGCGGTCGGGAGCGACCAGGTCGAGCGGCAGAAGCTCAGTTGGCTGGAGGGATAGATGGACGCGAGCGAGCTTCGCACGATTCTCTGGCTGCGCTGGCGTCTGACGCGCAATCAGTGGTCCCGCGGCGGCCCTCTCAATGCCGTGCTGAGGACGATCGTTGCCGTGGTTCTGTTTGTCTTGGCGCTAGTGAGCGGCATTGTCGGCATGCTGGTTGGTTTCTTTGTGCTGGCCGATGTGTCACCTCTGAGACTGCTTGTCGCGTGGGACGCGTTCGCGGGCGTATTCTTGTTAGCCTGGATGATTGGCCTGATCTCGGAAATACAGCGCTCGGAGACTATCGACATCGGTCGGATGCTGCATTTGCCGATCTCACTGAGCGATATCTTCCTGATAAACTACCTCGCATCGCATTTGACCTTGAGCGTTATTCTGTTTCTGCCCTGGACGTTGGGTCTTTGTGTGGGATTGATTCTAAGCCGGGGCGGATACATGATCGGACTAGTACCACTGGTGCTCGGATTCGTGTTCATGATTAGTGCATGGACCTATTGCCTGCGCGGGTGGCTGGTGACGCTGATGGTGAACAAACGCCGTCGCCGCGCGATTATCGCCGGCATCACGTTTGGATTCATCCTGATCACCCAGGTCCCGTATCTGATCGGCAATCTCCAGCATGATCGCCGACGGCACGGCCCCGACACAACTCGAACTGCGCCGACAGAGGAACGAACGGCGGCGCGCCCCGAGGGCCCGGATAGGGAAACGCTGCGCCGAGCGGTCTTGTTGGCCCATCATTTTGTACCGTTCTTGTGGGTAGGCAACGGCGCAAGGTCACTGGCTGAGGGAAGTCTGTTGCCGGCGGTCCTGGGCACAGTCGGCGGATTCGGGATTGGCGCATTGGGTTTGAGACGAGCCTACCGCTCGACGCTTCGCTTCTACCGGGGGCAAACGACCCGCGAGAAGCCCTCCAAAAAAGCGAAAGTCGAGAAGGTTACCGCCGGAAGGAACTTCTTGGAAAGGCAACTGCCCGGCGTCCCTGACGAAGCAGCGGCCATGGCGCTGGCGTCTTTCCGCTGCCTGGCGCGCGCCCCCGAAGTGAAGATGGCGCTGGCGTCCAACTTCATGATGCTGCTGATCTTCGGTGCCATGTTTCTCCTGCGCCGTTCGAGCGATACCTCCGAAGTCTTCAAGCCGTTCATCGCCACCGGGGCGATCGGGTTGACGTTCTTCGGCACGACTCAACTGATGTTCAACCTGTTCGGCTACGACCGGGGCGGGTTCCGCGCGCTGGCGCTGCTGCCGACGCCGCGCCGGTACGTTCTCTTGGGCAAGAACCTGGCTTTGCTGCCGGTGGTCCTCTGCATCGGAGGGCTCGTGCTGCTGGTGGTCGCGTTCGCGGCGGGCGTTTCGGCCCTCGTGGTCATAGCGACGCTCATGCAGTTGCTGGCCGCGTTTCTGCTCCTGAGCATCGCGGGCAATCTCGTCTCCACGATTGTTCCGTACCGCGTGGCGCCCGGGTCCATGAAGCCGACGAAGCTGCCGATGCTTACGATGCTGCTGATGTTCGTCAGCCGCTTGCTGTTTCCCGCGGCCTTGCTGCCAATCTTCCTGGCGCCGGGCTTGGGTCTGCTCGTGTCCAAGCTAGGCTGGGCGCCGGCCGGGGCCGTCAACCTGGCGTTCTCGGCGCTGCTGCTGGTGCTCGTGGCAGGTTTCTATCGTCTGTGCCTTCCTGGTCTTGGCGACCTGCTGCGTCAGCGCGAAAAGACCATCCTTCAGGTAGTCACGCACGAAGTCGAGTAGCTATGCCGGATTCACTGTGAGGTCTTTGGCAGGGGCGGATGATCGTTTGCTGCTGCCGGGGCCATGTTTATCGCGAGGTGCATAAGGGGGCCTCACAATGGAACGACCGATACTGCTGTCGGTTCTGCTGTTCCCCAGGCTTGACCGGCGCGTGGGCCGAGAAGCTATGCTACTGCTGCGAAGGACGAGCAGCCATGATTCCTGATTCGACCGACCCGAAAAGTACCAACGACGCGGAGGAAACGGCCCAGGCCGCGGCGACGTGGGACAACAAGCCGTGGCATGTGGAACTGGCGGCTTCGGTGGCGAGGGCGATGGCCGAGGACGTCCCGTTGCGGCCGGACATGCAGATCATGGACTTCGGGTGTGGTTCGGGATTGATTACCTACCACCTTGCCCCGCAGGTCGCATCGGTTGTGGCGGCGGACGTCTCAGCCGAGGTGCTCGCGACGCTGACGCGCAACGCCCAAACCAGTGGCATGACGCACGTTCGGACCCTTCTGCTGGAAGCCGAAGATCCTCCGCATGTCACGGTCCCGTGCGACGCAATCGTCAGCAGTATGGTCTTTCACCATATCAGCGACATCCCGCAACTGCTCGGGCGCTTCGCCGAGTGGCTCCGGCGGGATGGCTGGGTCGCTATCGCGGACCTCGAACCGGAGGATGGGACATTCCATTCCCGCCACACGCACGTCGCCCATCACGGCATCGAGCCGCCTGAGCTGGCGTCGCAGGTGGAAACAGCCGGCTTTGCCGTTAGGAGTGTTCGCACCGTCCACATCCTCCAATGGCAGCCCGAGGGCGCCACCGAGGTGCGAGCGTATCCGGTCTTTCTGTTGGTGGCGCAGAAGACCCTCTGAACCCGCGGCGGCATGCGCGGATTATGTGAAGACATGGTTGCCAAGGAGAAGTGGCATGAAGTGGGAGTACCAAACGATCAAGCTCGCGGCCAAGGGGTTCTGCGGCGGCAAATTCGACGAGCGGCGACTGGATTCGTATATGAATGACCTTGGGTGCGAGGGTTGGGAGCTCGTGGCGGGGTTCGACACCAACAAGAACTACGGCGAAACGCGCGATGTGGTGGTGATCTTCAAACGCCCGGTGTCATAGGGCGCAAGCGGCCCGGAGGGCTGCACGACGAGAAAGCGGCGATTCCCAGAAATCGCACCGTGGGTGGCAGCCTCAAGTCCGAAGGGCTTGGGGATGGTTCCATGGGCAGTCGCGGCGCGCCGGGATCGCGGTCCACGGACCAATCCACTTGGCCATCCCCAAGACTTCGCTACGCTACGTCTTGAGGCTGCCACACGTGTGTCATGATCTTGTCGTACGCCCCCCGGCCCCGGAGACTCCTGGGTACTCTTCATTTGACAGCGTGCCCGCATGTGCTACCATGATGTGACGTTTGGCGCGTGTTCTTCCGTATGCGGAGAAGACCGGCGTGGCTATCTTAGGAGAGACAAACATGAACGAGCGAAGAAGTGCGGTCTTAACCGGCGTTGTCACCCTGTGTGTCTTGATAGGATTCTTGGCGAGCGGTTGCATAACGAGCCGGTCGGATGTGACCTACGGACCGAAAGGCCCGGTCGTCGGGTCCAGCACGCTGCACAAGATCAAAATCGGCCGGACCAGCAAAGAGTGGGTGTTGGGTACGCTCGGCGAGCCGACCCGCGAAACCAGGATCGGCGACGGACGCGAGATTCTCAGGTACGAGTATACCAAGAAAGTGGACAGCCGCTTCGAGCTTGGGCCCTTCTTCGATTCGCGTGACAAACGAGAGGAGAGCACCGTCTACTGCTTCGAGATTGCCGACGGCGTCGTCACCAGATTCTGGAAAGAGTAGCGCGGCGTTGCCTGTGATCGGTTGCTTGTCACCCGCGCAGGGAGACCGAGCTGAGAGCGAACCTATGGTTGAGCAGGTGGCAGAAAGTGCAAAGAAACAGCCGGGTCGGGCGTGGCTGTGGCTTTGGCTCGTGTGGTACGTGCGCGTACGTCGCATCTGAGTACGTTGTACAGTGAGTGGAGCGCCATCGACAAGGACAGTGCGGCCCAGGTCCGGGCGTGGGCTTCTTTGCCACAGGTGCCGATGGTAGTGCTCACGGCCGGCCAGCATGGCGACAAGCCACCTGCCGGTGTGACGGACGAAGATCTCGCCCGATGGAACGCACTGCTGCGCGAGGTACAGGCGGACCTGGCGCGCCGCTACGCCGACAGCATTCAGGTTGTGGTGTCAGACAGCACACATGTCATCCAGCTTGACCGACCCGCAAACGCTGGCCAAGTGCCATGCTGATACGCGTCCCCAAAACTGCGTAGAGGGAGGTATCCTCCTGAGACGGTAGGGCGCTGGACCATCTCGATGAGGAGGACCCGGCCCCGGCAGGCAGCCGCCGGGACACGGTCGGTCCGCATGCCTAGGCGTCCTATAAGCGATGTCGCGACCTGGACGTTTCATGTGTCTCATGCTGCTCCGAGATTCCGCCGGGCTATGGGCGACGAATATGGCCTTTCAGGCAAAACCGCGTGGCCCTTTTTGTCGATAAACGTGCATGTTCTGTTTCAGGGGAATCTAAATCGTGCTTAGCTGCTTCTCGAAGCTTGCCTCTGGCTGGCACAGACCGAGCCATCGAGACGATACGACGTGTCCCGTGCCGATAGGCGGCGAGAAAGTCCGCGTGCCGATTCTCGGCCCGCTGATTCTGGCGATCGTGGTCCTGATCGGTCTGTCGATCGGCGGCGCCTACATGCTGCAAAGACGCGATATCAGCGACCGGGTCTGGGACCAGATCGCCGAAGTGCGCTTGCTCTTTGGTGAGCGGTTCACTGCCGACTCGCAACTGCTGCAAAGGCTCAGCGATGTCCTCGCCGGGGACGACCAGTTACAGCACGGCTGGCAGGCGCGAGATCGGGCGGCCCTCTTGAGGGACGCCCAGCCCATGTTCGAGCGACTGCGGTCCGAGCGCCGCGTCACGCACCTGTACTTTCACGACCTGGAGCAAACCTGCTTTCTGCGAGTGCACGATCCGAGCTTCTACGGGGATCGCATCGAGCGCGCCACCCTCAGCGCCGCGGTCCGGACCGGCCATGCCTCCGGCGGCATGGAACTTGGCCCGCGCGGCACGCTTACGCTGCGCGCCGTGTGTCCCTGGCGGATCGACGGCCAACTCGTGGGCTACATCGAACTGGGTGAAGAGATCGGCCACGTCGTGCGCACGATAAGAAACACGCTCGATGTGGAGCTGGTCATCGTCGTGAACAAATCGTTGCTGGATCGGCGCAGTTGGGAAGAAGGCATGCGCATGCTGGGCCGCACGCCCCACTGGGACTTGTCACCTGCCGTCGCGGTGATCGACCGCACGCTGGACCCGATTCCGCCCGAGCTGGCGGTGCATCTGACGGACACGCGGGACCGGCGGCAGAGCCGCCTGTTCCGCTGCAAGGCCAACGGCCGGACCTATCGCGGCGGGACCACGCCGCTGTTCGATGCCTCCAATCGCGCCGTCGGCGAGATTGTCACCATGAAGGACGTCGGGAGTCTCGAGTCGTCGCTGCTGATGTTGTGCAGCCTGCTGCTGGCGCTCGGCGGGATCACGGCCACCGTGCTCATCGCGGTCTTTCGCTGGTATGTCGGACGCATCGAGCATCGGCTCACGGAGGTGTACGTCGATTTGAAGGCCGAGATCGTCAAACGCAAGAGCATCGAAGAAGAGTTGAGAAAGCACCGCGAGAATCTCGAGGACCTGGTTTCCAAGCGGACGGGCGAGCTGCAAACGACCAACCAGCAGCTCGCGCAGGAGATTGCCGAACGCGCCAAGACCGAGGCGGCTCTGGATTGGCTCAATAGAGACCTGGAGTCGACGGTGCACAAACTGAGCGTTGTCAACAGGGACCTTCAGGATTTTCTCAACGTGGCGGCCCATGACCTGAAAGGCCCTGTGCGATCCATGGGGACTCTCGTTGGCTGGGTACAGAACGATTACCGAGACTGCCTGGATGAGCAAGGCCGGAGCTACCTTGACCTGCTGACCAAGCGGGCGCGGCGCTTGAG
>CAZGRF010000219.1:0-6499 GCA_964527825.1 uncultured Pirellulales bacterium | reverse complement strand
CCAAAACAGGTTTGCCAGAACCTCGATCATCTCACGGCCTCTTTCGTATCCCTCAGGAACGGCTCCCACGTACTGCCACCGGCGACCTTGACAACGATACCGTCAAACACCTCAACCAGATCGCCGCCCAGCTTGACCTCAGCGTAGTCGAGACTCCCATCTTCGCAGGTCTGAACGCACAGAGGCTTCTCCCCCGGCTTCAGCCGGTCCCGACACACGTCACAGACGCTGCTCGGAAACGGAATCAGATCGGTATAAACGGTCCCGAAGGGACAGGCGATAGCGCACGTTCCACATCCGGTGCAGAGCATGTTGGCCCGCTTGAGGATGCCGGCATCGTACGTCTCGCTTGGCACTTTCTCCAGGGCCCCGCGCGGGCACGCCTTGACGCACGGAGCGCTATGACAGCGGCGGCAAATCAACGCAAAGCGAATCATCTCCAGCAGTGCATCGAACCCTCTGTTGCCGGGATGATGCTTGTAAGAGCAGCGAACGTGTGAATCCTCCTGCAACCGGGCTTTGGCCAAATCAACGATTAGCTTTGCGCTCATAGTCCTGCGCCTCTTCCCACGCTCAAAATCGCACTATTCCCAAATCTTCGGATACTTCTGAATCTGGTCATAGGTAAAGACCGGTCCATCTTTGCAAACGTAGTACCTGCCGAGCATACAGTGGCCGCATTTGCCGATGCCGCAGCTCATGTTCTTTTCCATCGAGAGGTAAATGGTCTTCGGATCGAAGCCATATTCCAACAGCTTGATCGTTGCGAACTTCATCATGATGGGCGGTCCGCACACAACCGCAACCGCGTTGTCGATGTCTACATCCTTGGGATCGAGGATGGTCGTCACGACGCCCACGTTGCCGGACCAGTTGCCATCGGCCTGATCGACCGTCAACTTGATGTCCACGCCGTCGAGTTTCTGCCACGCGCCGAACAGGGTATCCTTGTAGATGAAGTCGGCCGGCGTGCGGGCGCCGAAGCGACAGACGAGAGATTTGAAGTCCTTGACGCGATCCACCAGGGTCAGAAAGAGCGAACGGATGGGAGCCAGGCCGACCCCGCCACCGACGATGTAAACGTGCTTGCCAACGAAGTCATCGACTGGATAGCCTTTGCCGTAAGGCCCGCGAATGCCGACCGGCTGACCCGTCGTGCACTGGTGCAGCCGTTCCGTCACCCGCCCCGCTTTCATGATGGTGATCTCCATCTTCTCGGTCATCGCCGGTGACGATGACGGCGTGAAAGGCGCTTCCCCCTCGCCCGGCAACGTCAATTCGACGAACTGACCCGTGGCGAATGAGAATGCGCTCTGCGGCACAATCACGAAGCTCTTGATCGTGGGAGATTCGTCGATGATCTCCACAATCTCACCATTGATCGGTTGGTACAGGTTCGCAATCATTTGGCCTTATTTCGCTACTGCTTTGCCTTTGCCCTTGAGCTCGTCGCTGAGCTTCCTCAGTACGACGCGGATATCCACATCGCCGGCCTCCGCATCGACACACCGGCCGCAACCCACGCACATATCTACTCCATATCGCTCCATGAAAAACGCGAACTTGTGCATCAACCGGTGCCGCAGGCGGTCCCCGAGGACCTTCCGCGGGTTGCCGCCCCCCGCCACAGCGGCGTAGCCTACGCGCATGCAACTGTCCCACATCTTCATCTTGGCGAAATAGTCCTTCTGCACGGTGTCGTACAGATAGAAACAGTGACACGTGGGGCAGACGCGTGTGCAGGCCTGACACTCGACACAGGTCTCAGCCTGCTCGTCGAACACATCCGACTCATAGCGCTGCTCTAGAATCTCATGAGCTGGCGCACGAAGCTGAAACTCGGTATTGGCCTGTTCAAGCTGCCGCTGGACCTCATCGCGGAGCCCCTGACGCTCAGCCAGCAAGTCATCGGGCACATCGCCGAAGAGCGACGCCTGCGTGGAAAGGAAGCTCTTTCCCTGCGAAGAACCCGCCTGAATGATGAACCCGTCCTCCACCGGCGAGACGTTCAGGTCAAATCCGGCCTCGGGATAGGCTTTGCCTCCAAGAACATTGCAGAAACAGCTTTCGCCCGGCGCGGAGCAATCGGACGAGATGACGAACATGGCTTGCCGGCGCGCGATGTAGAACGGATCTTCGAAGTCTTTCTCCATAAAGACCTTGTCGAGGATCTCCATCGAGCGCAGGTCGCACGCCTTCAGCCCGAAGACAGCAAACGGCCGCACCTCTCTCGGCTCCGCCGCCTCGGGAAAGACGGCCGCCAGCTCGCGCAACGGGAACAGGAACTCTTTGACCGGCGTGCATACGCGTATCTCATTGAATTCGGGAGCCGTATGCTTGCCCGCATCATATCGCTCGCATACGTAGTGCCCCTCGACCTTTCGCGGAATATACAGGTCCATCTTCGCCGCGACAGCGTCGAGAAACGGCTTCACTCTGCTGATGAACGCTCTTTCCATCTCGTACCTATCTCGGGTCAGCGGGTCCCATTCGCTCCAACCGATAGTCTCAAGACGCATGGTTCCCGCATTGTCATCTTCCAGCATCGCCCTTCAACGCTTTTTGCAAGAACGATTTATGGCAACCTGCTCAACCTGCCGGCACATAGTATGGCAGACGAGCCAGGTCCATAGCAATGTCAATCGTAATGACCTTCACCCTCCTGGGAACCGCAATGTAACGAGGCGAGAAATTCAACATCCCCGTAACGCCCGCCTTGACCAATGCGTCGGCAACATCCTGCGCGGCGCCCCCCGGCACCGCGACGATACCCAGGTAGATCTTGCGCTTGCGCAGGCTGCGCAAACGCGCGACGTCTTCAATGACGACGCCGCTTCGCTTGCGGCCGATCTTCCTCTTGTCGATGTCAAAGGCGGCGGCAATCTCGAACCCGTACGTGCCGAACCCGGGAAACGCCAGCAGCGCCGCACCCAGGTTGCCCGCACCGACGAGGGCAGCCCTATGTCCGGCATCAAGGCGGAGAATCCTGTTGATATGTCTGATAAGGCTCTCAAGGTGATAGCCGACACCCGGCGTGCCAAAGTCGCCGAAGTAGGAGAAGTCCTTCCGCATCTGCCACGACTTCACCCCCAGAAAGCCCGCCAGATGTTCGCTGGACGTACTTTCGACACCCTGTCGAGACAGATGGATAGCCCCCCGCAAATAAACCGGCAGGCGCCGGATCGTTTCGTCTGGAATCTTGTGGTATCGCATCGGCCACCGTGGTTTGGTGATTGCGCTCACATTCACAGACAACCCCGTCAATTTAGCAATGCCTTTGATGACCTGTCAAGAGGAATATGCCTCTGCGCAACACTTTTGGGGATCCATAAGCAGTTTGCAAGAAGGAGTTTACAATCAGGGCTACTGAAATCTGCCGCCATGGCGAACTTTTTTCTGCCCGGTGATGCAGGCGTTGGGGAGGGTGCGACCACGACGGGAATGTCCCCAGTGACATGAGAAATCACGCCCGCGAGTAGCTTGAATCCCCGGGCAATGTGAAAATGAAGGCGCTGCCGCCGTCCGGATTGTTCTCGGCCCAAATCCGGCCGCCGTGCCTCTCGATGACCTCCTTGGCGAACGCCAATCCCAGGCCGGTTCCATCTCGCTCGGCGGCTTGGGCATTGTCGGCCCGGTAGAATTCTTCGAAGATGTGCTCCATAGCCTCTTCGGGGATACCGATCCCCGTATCGGCAATGGTCACACGGACGAACGTCCCCTCATCCCTCACCTCCAAGGAGACCCTTCCCCCTTCGGGCGTGTACTTGACGGCATTGAAGAGGATGTTGGTCACCGTTTCCTCGATCAGAAGCGCCTCGCCGGGAATCTCATCGACCGATGGATCGATGTGATGAGTCACCGTAATGGCCTTGTTGCTAGCCTTGTTCTGGATCGCCGCCAAGGCGTTGAAGATCGAATTCCTCAGCGAGAACTGCTCCATCTCGATCTGTCCGGCCAGCTTCATTCGGGTCAGTCTCAGAAGCGACATGATGAACGCCAAGCACTTGCCCGTGCGCCGATGGGCGCGCTCCACGAGATCCATCTGCTTCTCGTTGAGCGGCCCAACCATCCCATTGAAGACGATCTCCAGACAGCTTTGGATCGCAGCCAGATGTCCCTTGATGTCATGGGTCAGACGCAGGACGTATTGATTCTTGAGCTGATCCTTCTCGTGGAGCAGCGCGTTGGCCCGCTCGTAGCTTTCCTGCTGTTTGCGAAGCTGCTCGCTGATCGAGGTCGTCATGTAGACCACGAGATACAGAGTGATGGCGAAAACGAACAGGAACCCGGAGACGAAGTTCTTGTCGTTGTACAACCGATGCCCGGCGAAGCCTTCCAGATCGTAGTGCGTGATAATCCCCGCCGCCTCCAGGACGATCACGCCGCCGAAGAGAACAACCGCCAGCGTCGCCTGCAGATAACTCTGCAGCTTGGACCGCAGGATGCTGGCGAGAATCATGTGAAATACGAAGAAGAAGGCAAAGGGATTCTCGATCCCGCCGGCAAAATGCAGAATCGTCGTAAGGATGAAGAGGTCGGCCGATATCTGGAACGTGACAATCCGCCCGATTCGCTTCTCGGAAGGCTCCCGGCCACCCCAAGTCCAGTAGCGCAGCAGATCGTAGAGAATGAAGTTGTAAACCACCAGCACGCCGGAGATCGTGTAAAGCGCCGTTGTCTCCAGCGAGATACCCATGAAGCGGCGGGCCACGAGGGTGGCAATCGCCAGAGTCCCTATGGCCACCCAGCGCAGCGCGACAAGCCAATACGCTCTCTGGATGAGACTGCTGTTCTTTAGAAGGCTTTCCATACAACTCACGGCGCCGCGATCAGGTTCCGGACCTTCCCTGAAAGCACGTCCGGTTCAACTGGCTTGTCCAGGATGACAGTCATGGACTCGCTGATATCGGGATCGCCGTCAACCATCGGAATGCTGCCTGAATACATCCATTCTCCTCAGACAATCCTGCGCCCGTCAATCCCATTTCGTGTGACCATTCCATGTATACCGTGGAAAGGGCATGGTGTCAATAGGATGTCGTCCTGACTGGCCCGCGGTTGTAGCTCTCCCCATCGGCAGGGGCAAGGCGCATGGATCCTTCCGCATCGTGGAGGCCGTCTCGGATCGATCTGCGTCCGGCTCTCTACAGCGCGTCGGATCGAAGACCCACTCTATTTAAGGAACTGAATCGCTATCGGGTAGCGCCAGCGCTCGCCGCGGCTGGCCTTGACCGCGCCTATGACAATCAGAGCAATATGGACAATCGTCAGCACCCAAACCAGGACGAATCCTATGGGAACGACGCACAGCAGCGAGGCGATCGCATAGTATACTATCAGCGAGATCTGGTAGTCCATCGCCGCTCGTCCGTGTTCGTTGACGAATTTGTGCTTGTCTCTTTCGCTGAGCCAGATGACCAGCGGCGCGAAGAAGCCGGCAACGCCCAGAATGTGACACAGCATGGCCATATTCCGGGCTTCGTGCGACATCTCAATAAGCGGCAAGTGGTCCTCGTCCCTGGGCACAGGGCCTGACGAGTGAGACGCGGGCTGGTTTCCAAACGATTCCCACGGTTGGTCTTTGTCTTTCTCTGTCATGATCTGACTCCCATCCTATGCCTTGCAGACGCGCAAGCCCTGGCGCCTCGACGCCTGCACACTCATAGCAGAGACTCCGTCCGCAGTCAAGACCTTACTGGGTCGAGCCTTTGTCGTCCAATAGCCGCGGTAGAAGACAGTTGCCAGCGCTCCGGATGGGAGCGTATACTGCGGGGCATGAACGGAAATGCCGGCGTAGCCTTGGGACTAACGCTGCTGGCGGGGCTCTCCACCGGGATCGGCAGCGCCATTGCCTATTTCATCAGGCGGCCGAAGATCGTGTACCTATCGTTCTCGCTCGGTCTTTCGGCGGGTGTGATGATCTACGTTTCCTTCGTGGAGTTGCTGCCCAATGCCATAAACCATATCGGGGAGGGACTCGGAGTCCTCTTCTTCTTTGCCGGCATCGCGTTCATCGGCCTGATCGATCTGCTCGTACCCGAGCCGGAGAACCCGCACAACTACGAAGGTTTGGATCAGCCCGAGACCGGCCAGCACGACCATCGTCTCATGCGCGCCGGGCTGATGACCGCCCTGGCGATCGGCATTCACAACTTCCCGGAAGGGCTGGCCACGTTTGCGTCGGCTCTGAGCGACACGCGCCTGGGTATTTTCATCGCGATCGCCATCGCCATTCACAACATCCCGGAAGGCATTGCGGTGTCCGTGCCGATCTTCTTCGCGACGCACGACAAGAACAAGGCGTTCGTGTATTCCTTCTTGTCCGGCGTGTCGGAACCAGTAGGCGCCCTCTTCGGCTATCTGGTCCTGATGTCCTTTCTCACGGCGACAGTGCTGGCCGGCACGCTGGCGCTCGTGGCCGGGATCATGATCTATATCTCGCTTGATGAACTGCTGCCGATGGCCCACCGCTACGGCCACGGCCACCTCGTCATCAGTG
>CAZGRF010000218.1:0-6506 GCA_964527825.1 uncultured Pirellulales bacterium | reverse complement strand
GTTTCAGTGCGTAAGGGAGTAGAGAATGATGTTGATGCCCATTTCGATCATCCGGCGGTAGCCTTCGGCGCCCCATTCGAGGCCCTGGCTGTCGCACCAGCCGCAGTGCAGGTCGGTGGAGCTGAGGAAGACCGCCAGGCGGTCGCCGATGAAAACGCCGCGGGCCCCATGATTCAGTCCGTGCGGCCGGCTGAAGCCGCGCGGATACTTGCTACCGACGTACTGCAACGACGGAAGCCCGCTTTGGCCGAAGTCGTAGATATTGTGGAAGACCTCGTGCGTCGGCGGGACCGTCTGCACGGCGCCTCGGCCGAAGATTTCTTCCAGCAGGTCGTAGGAGCGGCGGTAGAAGAAATCGCCACCGGTGGCGACCACGCAATCGTCCATCAGCAGGAAACCGCCGGCAACGATGTAGTCTTGCAGGTTCTGTTTCTGGCTGTCGGTGAACTCGTAGCCGTTCTCGCCGGTCATGAAAAGGAAGGGATACTCGCGCAGCCGGTTCGGCTCGTCGAACGTGACAACCGCATTGAGCTGTCCGGCGCTGGCATACGTTGGGTCCCAATTGACGGCCCCTCGGATCGGTTTGACCCGACACCGTACGACACTCGAGAGCTCTCTGAGCAGGTTGGCGTCCCCACCGGGGCGGTTGTTCCAGAGGTCGGGACCTTTACCTCGGCCTTTGTAGGGCAGTTCTGTGAACTTGACGCGTGGTATGACGAAATCGTACCGGTCAAGGTCGTCCGGCTGCGGATAGCTGCGATCCTCTTCCGCAGCGGCCAGACTCGATGTCATCGTGCCGGCCAGGACCGCCTGGCCCAACAGTCGCAGGAACTCGCGCCGTTTCATGTTGTTTCGGTCATGCTTCGTTTCGATTACTCCTCAATCCGCGGCCAGGAAGAACTGCGAAGCTCTCAGCCCGTCGACTGCCTCCACGGCGTGCCGCCAAGGATGTTCACTCGGAACGCCGTCACCATTGTCCTCCAAGCAGGCCGTCTCCGTAGGAAGGACCTCCCGGTCGCGGTACCACTGTTCGATTTCCCGCACGGCGGCGGTGAAGGCTTCCAGCACCGAGACCTTCCCATCCGCGTCGGCGTCGCTCTCGGGCTGTGCCAGTGCGCGGACGAAATGCAAACCGAAACGGGGGCTGTAGACTTGCATCTCGGTCGTGGCGCACACGATGATGCGCCCCGGTCCGGCCAGCACCTTGGCCGCCAGACCCGCGCAAGGACAATCGAGGACGATGAGCTGGGTCTTGGCTTGGAGCGGACTTATCCAGGCAGCCACGTCGGCGCCGGTGACATCCGGACCCCTCAGGTTTAGGCGCAGCTTGCCGGTCACGGCGTTCGCTTGCCCCATGTAATAGAAGACGAATCGATCTTGGGGACCGATGGCGGACGCGAAAGCGCTCATCGCCTTGGCCGCGTTGTTCGCAGACGCATCATCTGCGGTCAGCACGGTCAAGCGGGTTGGATTGATCCTGGCGTTGGTGAGCAAGTACTGGCGCAGGTTCTCGCAAGCGCGATCCTTATCGAGCCTGTCTTCGGGGTCCTTGCTGACCCCGTTGACGACGAGCGCGTAGGTGTCGGCCGCACCCGTCTTCACTAGACCAGGCGAGACCAGCACAAGCAACATGACGATTTGTCTCATTGTCACTCCCGTGCTACACGAGGCCGATGGCTCGTCGCAGGAACCAATTGATCGAAAGCAATGCACACAGTGTCAGCAGCAGCAGCCACGTCGGCCACACGCTACTGATCGTCTCCGTCGTGCCGACCTGTTGTCTCGGAACGAAGGCGTCGGCCACGCGGTCGTCGAGATCGTCGATGTGAACGTACCTGGCGCGCGTTTGCTTCGCCAGCTCGCGCAGAAAAGGCTCGTCCAGATGCACGTCGGACATCTCATCTTCGACAGGCGGCAGGTTCGCTGCGATGGTCCTCTCGCCGAGGAAAGTCCCGTTGCTCTCGGCCTGGACCGTCGCGACCACTGCCTGCGAATAGCCTTGGTTGTTTTCGGCGCTGTAGGTGCCTTGTCCGAGAGGTTTCATTGCGATGACGCGGTCGCCCACCGACAGGAGCACGTTGGCCTGATCGACCGGCCGGAACTGCTGGTCGAGAACGTATGCCTTGAAGATGACGTGCTTGGGATTGTCCGCAGAGCGTTCGACGAACAGCTCGATGCCCGCGCCGCGCGCCGGTGTCTTGCCCAGGTAGCCCACCAGGCCGGAGACCACTTCGCTCAGCAGTCCGCCCTGACGGTTCTCGCGGTAGAGCGTAAACAGCTTGGACGTGTTGAGCAGGCACACCCGGCCGCGCCGGAGCCGGTGCGCCGAGATGATAGGCGCCTCCTGGACCTTGGCCAGCGTGGTCGCGGCGGGTTTGACCTGTGCAACGTCGTAGTAGGCCGAGAGCGCGTAGTCCTGGTCTTCGAACGCCTCCGGATTGAATACGCGGCCCATCTCAGCCTCGAAGGTCACGTCGACCGCGTCCGGCCTCGGCGGCCAGAGCCGCTCTTCGCGCCCGTTGAGAACCACCGGCAGCAGGGCGTTGCCCCGCTCGTCGTTCCAGGCGGCCAGCGATGTCACCTCGGGACCAGGCAGGAGCAGCAGACCGCCACCGCGGTCGGCAACGAAGCAATACAACCCGTCCAACTGGGCGGGTGTGAACTCGCTCAGATCGCAGGGACCGAGAATGATAACGTCGTAGGCGAAGAATTCGTCCTTGTTGCGCGGCAGCTTCACGTACCCGCCGACTTCGTTCGCATTCTTCGAGAGGGTCGGGTCCTTAATCACGTCGAACGCCAAATCGAGGTCGACGCGCTTGTCCCACGCCAGCGCCTGGCGAATCTTACCGATGTCGAAGTTGGCCCATTGCGTGTACAGCAGGACGTTGAGGCGGCGTTCCTGCGCCACCTCGAAGGATGTGCTGCGGACGTTGTTGGCGACGTTCGCCTCCGGCTTCTGAGATTTCGCTCGCGCAGTTAGCACGTGCGTGCCCAGTGACTGCGGCGGGACCGCAAACTCGACTTCCTTCTTGGCGGCATCGAGTTGCCGCGTGTCTATGAGTTGACCGTCGCAGAGCAATTCGACGGTGACCGGCTCGTCCGAGAGGTTCGTGCCTTCGATTGTCACGGTCACGGCAGACACCATGTCGGCCCAGATGCGCGCCGGCGCCGAGACCGATGTCACTGCCACGTCCCTCTCGGGCTCGCGCGATCCAACGCCCACCAGCACGACGGGCAGATCGTTCTTCGCCACGGACGGATAGCCGCGCGGGTCCATATCGAGCGCCCGGCCGTCCGTGAAGATGACGACGCCGCTCTCGCGTCCTTGGTCGGTCTCCTGGTCGAGGTCCGACAGCAGCGAGAAGACGCTGTGCAGGTCGGTCCGCTCACCCCAGCGGCGCAGCAGGCTCGTCGCGCCGCAATGGTAGGCGTGAAGGTCAAAACCGTAGATCTCGTACTGCGGCCCGGCTGTTTCGGACGGATGAAACCGCCTGGCGAAGCTCGCGAGCGCCTGGTCCAGACGCGACGGCTCTTTGTCCTCAGCGATCGACATGCTCCGGCTCGTGTCGAAGATGGCGAGCACCGAGTTCTGCCGGTAGACTTTGGTGCTGCGCGAGCGCGACGGATTCCAGGCGATCAGCAGTAGCACGAGGATCGCGCCGTACTGCAGCAGCATCAGCAACCAGCGGTAAGGCTTGCGTGAAGGTGTCTTCAGTTCCGCACTGCGGAAGCCGAGAAATGTCACCGCCGCAAAGAGCAGCGCCATGCCCAAGGCTGCGAGATGTCCCGGATAGTCCACCAGCGTCATTTGCGGTTGCCTTGCGGCCGGTACTTGGCCGTCTCTTCGAAGAACTCGTTCTCGACCTCGACAAACTCCGCGTCCGACGGCTCGTCCTCGATCGGGCGCACCTGCCGGTCACGCGCCTGAATCACCATCGACCAAAACTGCTGAGCCAGCAGGCGCGCCGCCTCGATCTGGTTGGTCGAGTTGCCCCTGGTATACACAAGAGCGGCGCCGCCGCCGGCGCCGCCGGAGACGGTGGCCCACTGCGGCGTCGCCATGCTTTCGAGCAATCGCTCCGCCTCCTTGAGACGCTCCAGCATCTGCTCCTGCTCTTCCGGAGTGACCGACTCGTCCAGGGACTCGGCGTCCTCCGCCAGCCGCTTGGCCAGCGCCTCGGCCTTTTCGGCATCGGTCTGCGGCTTGCCGGCGCGGAGTCCACGTTCGATGGCCCGGCCGGCCTCGGCCAGCTCGTGAGCGGCCGCATCCGCCAACTCCGCGACTTGCGATTCCTTGTCGTCGGAAGGCCCGGTGTCGTATCGCAGATCGCCGAGCCTGTCCTCGAAGGCCCTCATGCTCTCGACGGCTTTGTCGATGCGCTGCTTGGCCTGCTTGCGCACGGCGGCATGGTTTGACGAATCGGGTAGTGCCATCCGCCCAAGCTCATCGGAGACCTCCGATGCCTGCTCGCGCAGCGCCTTTTGCTTCGCTTCAAGCATGCGCATACGCGCATCAGCGTTAGCTGATGAGTTCTTCGACCCGCTGGGGGACTCTGTCGAAGACCGGTCTGAAGGCGCGCCGTTAGCGGTCGGACCATCGGGAAGCCTTGCCTGCCGCTGCCATCCGTCCTGGGTAGATGGGGCGCCTTGCTCGGCAGTCTGGCCTTGACCCGATTGACCTTGGCCTTGCGGACTCTCAGCGCCGCTGGTCGTCTGCTCCTGGCCGGTTCTTTGTTGTTCCGGGTCGCTCCGAGCCTGGCTCGCAGAGGCATCGGCACGGGACGAGTCGCCCTGCTGCGTGGTCTGACCGTTGCTCTTTGGGCCTTTCGCGCCTTGCCGGCTGCTGCTCTCAGCCTGGTCGGAAGCGGCGTTCATCCCGGATGGCTCGCCCTCGGCTCTGGCCCGATCCTGTCCCTCGTCGCCTTCCTGCTCCCTCGCCGTGCTCTCACCTTCCGAACCGCTCGCTCCCTTCTCACTCTTTTGACCCTTCGCACTCTTCTGGCCCTCTTGGCCGGAGGACTGCCCGTTGCTCCCCGAGCTGGACGACGACGCTTCGGACGGCTGTCCCTGGCCACCGGACGGACTCTCCTGCTGAAGGCTCTTGGCCACGTCGGCCTTCAGCGACTTTTGTTCGCGGGCCAGCTTGTCGATCTTCTGCTGGAGCTTCTCAAGCTGGTTCTCGGTGCGCTGCTGGTCCTGCGGCGACTCGACGTTGGGTTTCTCTTGGAGCGCAATGCGTTCGGGCTTCTCCTGCGGTATGCTCTGGCCGCTCTCGGGCGGGTTCAACTTCATGTGCAGCTCGTCGATCAGCTTGCGCAAGAGACGATAAGCGTCGCGCTCGGGCGACAGCGCGCCGTCCGCATCGCTCATCGAGAGGCGCCGCCTCGCTTGCGTGTGTCGCTCGATCACCTCAGTGACGGTGGCCTTGGTGCTGTCGCCGAGTCCGGCTTTCGGATCGTCGCGCAGAGATGTCAGCGTGCCGGTGCAGTACTCGATGTCAGAGCACAGCGCCTCGTACTTAGGCCGGTCCCGCTCGACGAGGGCAGGTGTCTGTGCCAGAGTCCAGGTTTTCTTGAGGATGGCGCGGGTGTATTCGAGAACAGTCATCAGGTCGTCTGACACGGCTCCCGGCGTGCTGCTTGGCCCGCCGCCTGCCTGCGGGTGCCAGTACTGGCGATAGGGTCGTATCTCCACGAAGTAGATGTCGCTACAGCAGTTGGCGTCGGTCCTCTTCTGCCCTGTCTCGATGTCCCTGGCTTTGGCATAGAACAAGACGCTGTCACCGACCTGCAGGTCGTAGCGTTCAAGTTCAAGGGTGCCGGAAACGTGGGTTTGCTTGTTGCCCTGCGGGTCATTCGTATCGAGGATCAGCGACTCTCCGCTGGGCAGCTCGCAGTAGAGCTGGGCCGCCTCGAGACCGAAATCATCGGTGATCTCGAACGCGATCGGGATACTCGCGACATCCGTAGCCAGGCAATCGCCTTCCGGGCTGCGCAGCTTGAACGCGGGCGGTTCGTCTGACTTGAGGGCGATGTGCAGTTCGTACGGATCGCGGCTGGCCAGCCCCTCGACGCCCACCAGCGAGAAGGCCAGTGACATGGGGCGGTCGGCCACGAACGGCGCGCTGAATGTCCGGTCTCCGTTGAGAGTGTGTACCATTCGCTGTTCATCCAGACCCGAGATGGTTGCCTCGCGCAGAGGCGTTGTGGTCTTGACCCGGAGCTCGACGCGGCTGTAGGGGAGCACCTCGAGCGTTTGCTTCTCGATTTTCTCCTCGCGCGCTGGGAGTATCTGCTGCCCATCCTCACCTGGCAGTGACACCAGCGCCGTGACGCTCTCAATGGCAGGCGGCTGCGCCACGGTGATCGTGTACGTCTTGGAGCATCCATCCGGCGTCTCGAAGCGATATGTGGTATCCCCGAGCGTGTCAAAGGACGGCGTCGCGGTAAGCGTCGCCTTCCCGTCGGCGTCGACGGTCGGGTGAATCTCGATACGTTGCGGTTCGC
>CAZGRF010000217.1:0-6509 GCA_964527825.1 uncultured Pirellulales bacterium | reverse complement strand
CACTCGGGGCGATCAGTTCGAATGCCGTGCGCGATGTCAGCCTGAACAGGCATTATGAGGTGGCGGCCTCCGTGATCGAGCGGCAGCTCAGCCTGATCGACGGTGCAGGCATCGACCAGTTCATCGAGCTGGGCCAGACCGAAGGGGTCTACGAAGACATGGAGCCGGCCTGCCACTGGCAAGTCGAGACCGAGTATTGGGGAATCGACGGTCTGTATCTGGTGACGGTCACGGTTACCTGGCTGGAGGGCAAACGCCCTCGTCAACTCACGGCACAGACCATGCTAAACGGCACCGCAGCGACGATCGCAGTGCCCCTGGAGGTCCAATGACAGTGGCCGTCCGCAGGAAGATGGGATTCACGCTGGCTGAGCTACTGGTGGCCTCGACCATCAGCGCGTTCATCACGCTGGTGGCGGTTGGGGCGCTCAAGGCGGTCTCCGACAGCGCGCAGGTCGTCGACCGAACCAGCGAGATAGGCGCGGAGCTGCGGTTCGCCGCTCGAATGCTGGCTCGGGACTTGGCCAATCTGTACCGCGATCAGGACCCCAGGAGCATGCGCCTCGTGGGGGCTTCCCAGACGGCCGACGGCTCGGGAGAACCGGTGTTCTTGCGGTTCTATGCTGTCGGCCGGACAAAGGCCCGGCCCGGCCGACCGGAAGGCGACGTCTACGACGTGGAGTACATCCTGCGTCCCGATACGGAAATGGACCTGACCGCAGAGATGGACGGCTCGACCCTCTATCGTCGCTTGTGGCCCAACCCCGATCGCGAGAGGGAGCCCGGCGGAGTCTTGACGCCGATCGCCGAAGGTGTCGACGTCTTCCTCCTGCGTTTCTTTGACGGCAAACAATGGACGAGCGACTGGCCCGAGCAGATGCAGTCGATACCGGCCTTGATCGAGGTGACTCTGGCCACACTGCCACGAGGCCGGGGCATCCCGACGGTGGAGACCTTCACGGTGAGCTTCGCGCGCCTTGCCAAGGGCTCCGGCGACGGTTCGGAGGCTCCGGGGCAGGAAGACCAGAGGACGCCGGAAGAGCAGCCATCGAGCGGTCCGTCGGATGGCAATCAGGGCCCGTCGCCCAGTGAGCGGGACGATGGGGTACCTAATGCGATATGACCTGCGTAGAGAACAAATGAAGCTTCATCGACACAGCTCAGGCTTGGTTTTGATCGCGGTCCTCTGGATCGTCGTCGTCATGACGGCCATCGCCGCGATCGTCGGGCAAACCAGTCGGTTGGATATGAAGATGGCGGCCGCAGCCATGGATGACGTCCGGTGCAAATGGGCGTGCCGCGCCGGGACCGAGACGGCGTTTGCCGTCCTGAACGAGGACTCGCGGGATTCCGACTGTCTGTCGGATCTCTGGAGCGACAACGACGAGGATTTCAACGATGTTACTTTGGAACGATGTCGCTACAGCGTTCGCGTCGCCGATGAGGCGGGCAAGCTCAACATCAACACGGCGACGAAAGACCAACTGATGTCACTACCTTATATGGAGCTGGAGATCGCCGATGCCATCGTCGACTGGCGCGATCGTGATGACAACCCGGCTGCTGAAGGAGCCGAGGGCGGTTACTATGAGAACCTGCCGTTTCCCTACACGATCCGCAATGGTTCCCTCAAGACGATCCGGGAATTGCTGGCGGTGAAGGGAGTCACGGAAGAGCTTCTGTACGGCGAAGACACCAACCTCAACGGGAAGCTTGACTACAACGAGATGGATGGCGACGTCAGCCCACCGGCGGACAATGGCGACTCGTTTCTCGACAGAGGCTGGATTGCGTATTTGACCTGCTACTCGTACGAGAACAACGTCGATGCGGCCGGTGACGACCGCATCAACATCAACCAGGCGGACGAACAGCAGCTTCAGAGTTCTCTCGGGCTCAACGCGCCTCAGGCCCGATGGATCGTGCGAAACCGGAACCAGGGATACCGAAGCATCGCGGACCTCATCAACCCGAACAGCCCCGGTCAACCGCAAGGTTCGGGCAACTCCTCATCGAACAACGATGAGACTCAACCCATCGATGTTCAGACGTTCAAGGCGATCGCGGACAAGGTCACCATCTCGAACGAGAAAAAGACTCCGGGCAAGATCAATGTCAACACCGCCCCTGAAGAGGTGCTCGTGGCCCTTCTGGGCGGCGGCGATCAGGACCGGGCGCTCGCGCAAGCCATCATCGCCGAAAGGGCCGGCGCGCTTTACGGTTTCGCGAGCATCGGGAACCTTCTGGACATCCAGTCGATGACCGTTGACAGGTTCAAGAAGATCGCAGACCTAATCACCATTCGTTCAGACGTCTTTACCGTTCATTGCGTCGCGGCCGCCAGTGTTAGCGGGGCGACTTTGCAGACGGAGTGTGTAGTGGATCGAAGCGCGACGCCGGGCGTCGTTCTCTACTGGTACCAGGGAGCAAACTACTGATGAGCAAAGGCACGAAGACACCCCACCTGGTCATTGCCGCCGCGAAAGACGATACAGCGTTCAAGGCTGTCGCGTTGCGGAAGCAGGACGGCTTGGTGGAACTGCTGTGGCGCAAGTGCATGCTCGCAGACGGTCGTACCTGGGGCGATTTCGCCGCACACTGCGGCTTGACTGCGGATTCGGGCTCCCACGCCCAAGCTGCCATCGTCGGTCTCGACTCGACTGCGGTGGCCTTCTACAGGATCAGCACGCCGAATGTGGGCAGGGAGGAAATGGCTGCCATTGTGAGGATGCAGGCGGAATCGTTGTTGCCACTGCCGCAAGATCAGATCGAGGTGGCTTGGCGTGGTACGCCGTCCCGCAATGGGGCTGTCGATGTTACGATGGCCGCCGCCCGTCGAGACTACCTCCGCAGGTTCGCCGACGATGTTCGGGCCCTTGATCCGCAGACCATCGTCCCAGCCTGTGAGGGGACTGTCAGAGCTTGGCATGAGCTGTTCACCGAGCGAGAGCGGCAGGCGCTCATCTTGAGCATCGGTGCCCAAAGCACGCAGATCAACATGGTTAGCGACGGCCTGGTTGCCCACGCCGCCGTGCTGGACACAGGGATGAAAGATCTGACGCCGGCCGTCCTGGGCCCGGCCGCTTCGGGAGAACCTGCAGCGGTCATGGAGCGGTTCGCCCAAGACATACGGGCCGTTCTCGACTCTTTCGCGTTGAAAGAGGCAGCGCCGTGGCCGATGCTCGTCCTTTCGGACGGCAGCGACGCGATTGAAAGGGTGGTCGCTTCCCTGAATGCCGCGGGGCTGGACGCGCGGGTGAGCCTGCCGCAAGCCGAGAGCTTGCGCGCGCCGTCGGAATTCAGTGTCCGGGACATCTACGAGTACCGTGTACCGCTCGGCCTTGCCCTCATGCGGCTCGATACGCCCGCCAGAGGTCTCGATCTGTTCCAGCGAATGGTGGAAGCGAAAGAGCAGGAGAAAGTCAAGTCGGCGTGGTATTCCACTGCGCTGGCTGCGGCTGTTGCGGCAGTAATGTTGGTCGTATTGATCGCCGCAGCGTACATTGTGGATGCAGCCACTGCGGAACGGCTGACTGCTTTGGTTAGCCAGGACACTTTCGAGCAGGCCAGAGAACGTCAGACGCTGATCAAGACCGTCGCCCGTCACCGGCCCGATATGCTTGGGCTCCTGACGGAACTCAGCGCGGGCGAGAACAGCGGTGTTGTTCTGGATGACTTCCACTTCAAGAAGGGACAATTAGCGGTCGTCGCGGGACAGGCCGACAACATGGAGCAGATGTGGAAGTATCAGGCAAGCCTCCTGAGCCGGAAGAACATAAAGAAGGTCGATATATCGAACGCCGCACAAGACAGTAAGACCAAGAAGATCAAGTTTACGATGGTCTTCCACTACAAGAGTTTCACGCGAAAGGGAGAATCGCTATAGGTCTTGGCGAACACGAATCATGGCAAGAGAACTGAAACAGCGAGAGAAATGGGCCGTGATTATCGGGGCGATTTCGGCCGTGGCTATCCTGGCCTTCACCTTTGGCACAAGAGGATTCGACCGTTGGCAAGAAGTCAGGGCCTCGTTGAAATCGGCGCGCGCCAAGCTCAAGGAGGTGACACTTGACGAAGCCAAGCAAGCCGGGCTGCTGTCGATCGTGCCTGTCGCAGAGCTGCCGGGGTCTGAGGACAAGCAGAAGTTCCTGTTCCGCGACAAGCTGCACGAGCAACTGAAGAAGGCCGGCATCAAGACCGAACCGCTGACGATTCTCCTATCGAGGAGGAAAGCAGGCATCCCGTACAGGGTCCTGTTGGTCAAGTGCAAGGGCAAATGCAACTTCGAGCAGTTGCTCGACTTTCTGGCGGCGCTGAACGAAAACCCGTATCTGGTGGGTATTGAGGAGCTGCGCTTCCGGTGCGACACCAAGCAACCTCCGGACAAGCGCAAGGAAGTCGAGATCGACCTGACGGTCTCGACGTTCGTCGAGCCTTCGGAAGTCACGCAACAGGCAAGAGACATCTAACGAAGCGGTGGAACTGAGCATGACAAAGAAAAGCAATAGTCATTCGGTCGGCTCTGTCTTTCTGGCAGTAGCTCTGTTATTAGTGGCACTGACCTTTGCCGAGGCGGCAAGCTTCTTCGCCGGACCGGCCCAGGCGCGGAGCATCATGGCCCGGGTCGCCGCCCTGAGCAAGCAGGACCCTGACGGCATGCAGTCCTACCTGGAGCAGACCAAGAAGACCGCAGAGGCCTTGAAGAAACAGAATGCGTTTGTCAAGCAGCCGCCCAAGGAGAACCCCGTCAAGCAGGTGGACGGTATTCTCGGCAGCGAGCTCCTCATCGGCGACAAGTGGTATAAGACCGGTGACAAGATTGGGGATGCTACGGTGATAGCCATTGAGTCGACTCAGGTCATCGTCGAATGGGATGGCAAGCAGACGAGTTTCACACCTATGGCGGGCGCGAGCAAGGGACGCTCGGGCCCCCCGGAGAAACCCGAACCTGGGCTTCCACCGGCTAAGGGGCCCGCGGTGGCCAAACTCTCGGCTCAGCCCAAAGTTGTGGGGGAGGTCCAGATCGCCGCAGCCCCTGAGGATGACGATCCGCTTGCCTGGATGGGTGTCAAGCTGCCGGAGAAGATGAGAGCGATGTTGCTGGAGAAGTGGAACAGCATGTCGGAGGAGGAGAAGGAGAAAGCGAAGGAGGAGTGGAACAACATGTCCGATGAGCAGAAGCAGAAAGCGGCGGAGTCCTTCGAACGGATGCAGTAGGAAGAGTACCAGCGACTGAGACCAGAGATATGGGTCGATAGCCGGGTGTCAGCAGAAAGGTCGGGAATATGAAACACCTCAACATCGTCGTCTTCGTTATCGCTGCTGCTGCCGTGCTGGTCGCTGCGTATGCTGTCGGCCTACTGGTGCGGCAGGTGCGACTGTCACACACTGAGCCGTCATCTCAGCAGCTTGGCGAGCCCAATGCAACAGCACGCCAGGACGCCGTTGCCGAGAGTCGGCAGATAAACCGTCCCGGCGCGCGGACCAGCATGGAGGAGAGAGCCAAACTGAAGGAGGAAAGAGCCAAAGAGCTCGCGAAGATGCAGAACATGACGGCGGAGGAGGAACAGCAGTTCAGGGACGGGATACGCCGGCAGTTCAGTGCCGGAGCCGACAGGCAGAGGCAAGCTCTCAGCCCATCTCCAGAGCAACTGGCGGAAATCGCGCGACGACAAGCCCTCATGCGGAGTGAGGAACGGCAGGAAGAGCAAGCGGCGACATCGGATGCAAATGAACCTTCCCTGGCAGACACCGCCGCCGAGCAAGCAACGGAGGAAGGACCATCGGAGCCAAATGAGACCGACCAGAACTGAAACCGAGCCGCAGATCGACAGATGAGCGGAGAAACGAGGTGAGTGAATTGGAACGATTGAAAGTACTTCTATGGGTCTTAGTGTTCGCTGCTGCTGGCGTTATTGTCTGGCGCGTTGGTTTTCATACCCCAGAGTCTAATGTGCCGATCACCCCGCAGACGGCCGGAGTGACGCCGCCCAGCGCCGCGGTGACCGGCCCCAATGAGCCTGCCGACGAAGCGGGCAACCAGGGCCGGGACCCTAACGCCCCGTCCGACGCAAACGAACCCGACGATCCCAACAAGCCTGCGGTTGGCAGCGAGCCCAATCAACCCAGTGACGCCGAGAGACCCGCATCCGATAGCCAGGTCGAATCCGGCACAACGCCCGAGGGCGAACCACGGCCGGCCGAACCTAACGCACCGTCCGAGCCCAACGAGCCGCTGGAAGCGGTCAATCTCAAAGATGTCGAGATGAAGAACATCATCGACAAAATCGCCACCTGGACGGGCAAGACGGTCATTCCTGCTGACGAGGTGATGAAACAGAAGATCACGATCTATGCGCCGGAGAAGCTTCCTCGAATGAAAGCGCTGTCAAAGATATATAGCGCGCTTCGGATGAAGGGCTTTGTCGCCGAGGAGGTTGACGACACGATCTTCCTGAAGCCCATCAAGGAAGCCAAGTTGGGGGTCGTCCCGACCGTTGGCGCCGACG
>CAZGRF010000216.1:0-6519 GCA_964527825.1 uncultured Pirellulales bacterium | reverse complement strand
AACTTGATCATGTCGCCGTACTGCTTGGTCAGGGCGTTGTAGCCGAAGTTCTTCTCGGTGCTCTCCATGACCTTCTGGGCCACGATAGAGCCGTCGAGCCCGGCGTTGTGTGCGATCTGCTTGATCGGAGCGACCACGGCCCGGCGGACGATATCGACGCCGACCGACTCGTCGCCCTTGGTCTTGATCTTGTCCAGGGCCGGCAGCGCCCGCAGCATGGCCACGCCACCACCGGGTAGAATGCCTTCTTCGGCGGCCGCACGGCAGGCGTGCAGCGCGTCCTCGACGCGGGCCTTCTTCTCCATCATCTCTGCTTCCGTCGCCGCACCGACGTTGATCTGCGCCACGCCGCCGGAGAGCTTGGCCAGCCTTTCCTGGAGCTTCTCGATGTCGTAGTCGCTGGTGGAATTGTCGATCTCGGTCTTGATCTGCTCGATGCGCGCCTTGATGGCTTCGGTGCTGCCGGCGCCTTCGATGATGGTGGTCGTGTCCTTGTCGATGGTGATCTGCTTGGCCCGGCCGAGCTGCGTCAGCTCGATGTGCTCAAGATCCAGCCCGAGGTCCTCGAAGATCGCCTCGCCACCGGTGAGCACGGCGATATCGCTGAGTAGCGCTTTGCGCCGGTCGCCGAAACCGGGGGCCTTGACCGCCGCGACTTGCAGCACGCCACGCAGCTTGTTGACGACGAGCGTCGCCAGGGCCTCGCCCTCGACGTCCTCGGCGATGACCAGCAGCGGCCGGCCCTGCTTGGCCACCTTCTCCAGCAACGGCACCAACGACTTGACGGAACTTATCTTCTTTTCGTGAACCAGAACGTACGGCTTGTCCAGGACGACCGTCATGTTCTCGAGTTTGTTCACGAAATGCGGGCTGAGGTAGCCTTTGTCGAACTGCATGCCCTCGACCAGCTCGACGGTCGTTTCAAGGGACTGGCCCTCTTCCACCGTGATGACGCCGTCCTTGCCAACCTTCTCCATGGCCTCGGCCAGCTTCTTGCCGATTTCGGCGTCCTGGTTGGCCGAGCACGTGGCCACCTGCTCGATCTGCTTGGTGGACTCGACCGGGACGGACATCTTGTGGAGCTCGCCGACGATGGTCTCGACGGCCGTCTCGATGCCGCGCTTGACCTGCATCGGGTTGGCGCCGGCGGTGATGTTCTTGAGACCCTCGTCGAAGATGCTCTCGGCCATGATGGTGGCGGTGGTCGTGCCGTCGCCGGCGTCCTTACTCGTCTTGCTGGCCACTTCCTTGACCATCTGGGCGCCCATGTTCTCGTAGGCGTCTTCGAGCTCGATCTCCTTGGCCACCGTCACACCGTCCTTGGTGACGGTGGGCGAACCGAAGGATTTTTCGAGAATCACGTTCCTGCCGCAGGGTCCGAGCGTGATCTTCACCGCGCCGGCCAGCTTTCTCACACCCTCGCGGATGGCCCCGCGTGCCTCGGTCCCGTATGCTATCTTCTTTGCTGCCATGTTCGTTTCTCTCCTTTATTGTCTGGCGATGCGCGTGAGCAGCGCCGTTCGGGTTGACATCCGCCGCACTATTTCTCGATGACGGCCATGATATCCGACTCGTCCATGATCAGGTACTCTTTGCCGTCGATCTTGATTTCGGTACCGGCGTAGCTCGTGAAGAGCACCAGATCACCCTTCTTGACCTGCACTTCCCTGCGGGTGCCGTCCTCGAGCACCTTGCCCTTGCCCACGCTGATGATCTTGCCCCGCTGGGGTTTCTCCTTGGCCGTATCCGGCAGCACAATCCCGCCGGCCGTCTTCGCCTCTGCCTCCACGCGCGCAACCAGCACCTTGTCTGACAATGGTCGAATCTTCATCTGTCCTTGCTCCTTTCCATGAGACTACACACACCAAACTCGATTCCCGCATTCATATCCGACAGTCTATGAGAACTGTGTCCTGTCGCGTTCTGCCCCTCCAAAGGGCAGATGGTTGGCTGCCTTGAACTTGCCGAGGTCAGGTGGCGAAAAGACTGCTGTTGTACCTCTTCAGAAAAATCCGGTTGAGCAATTGATGCAGAATCGCCATATCCACCGGCTTGTCGATCACGCCGAAGACGTCGAGCTGGAGCGCCTTGCCCAGCACGTCCTGGCTCGCCTTGGTCGTCAGCAGAATGCACGGCAGCAGCGGGAAGTCCATGCGAATGATCTTGACGGTGGCCAGCCCGTTGAGCTGCTCGGAGTCCATGTCGACAATGGTCGTGTGAATGCGCCGGCGCGCGATGATATGGACGAAGTCGCTGGGGTTCTCGGCGACCAGGAGGTTCACTCCTCGGGGCTTGAAGAGGTCGCGCAGCGCCTCCGGCCAAGCCCAGCTAGCCGCGCTGGTCAGCATGTTGACCTCATCAAGTTGTGAGCGCTCTGCAAACATACCTGCACCAATTCGATAAAGCATACGCAAATGTCGTGCCAGCACGCCGGGCAGAAGCGAGCAATTCATAAATGCCTGCTGTGTCTCATGTTGCGGAACAGGCGACATGGGTACGCCCTGCTGGCAAAATTGCAGCCTTTCTTCGATCCCCTGCCACCCTGGCAGCTTCAAGGCTGCTGAGAGTGAGAACAGCACCGCCCGTACGTGATGCCGGCGCCCGGCCTGCCGCAGCCGTGCGCTGGGCGACCAAGGGAGAGAATCCACAGGTGCGATCCATGTTTGCAGGCAGACTTGGTGAGGGCCTGCGCCACCGATTGTCACTTGGGCCGAAGGGCTGCCGCAGTGGAGAAGTCTGCCTGCGCGCACGAGGCGCCTGGCGTTCGCGGCCGGTTTTCTCCGCGCGGGGTTCGCCTCGTTCGACTTCGCTCCGGGCCGGCTCCTGGTCGAAGTGACAGCCGGAGACACCGGGAAGACGTGTCACCACCCACCCCAACAGACGTACCTACCGATGTGAATCGCACCCGGGACTCACGATTGCGCAGGGTTTTTCTTGACATAGAAGCGCAATTCCTGTATAGACTAACCTGTTCCTATGACGTGACGGATACGGGCAAGAGATGGTCTATTGAAGCAAGACTGTCGCCACACCTATCCTTGTGCTTGCCCTGGTGTACATTGCAGCGTGTTGTCGACGAAGATACAGCATCATTGGAGGAGGTGCAATCGTGAACAACAGAATACTGTCTGTGGGATTGGCTCTGCTGGTAAGCTCCGTAGCCTCGGCCGACATGCTTCTTGTGCAGACGGATGTGCCCTGGGCTGATTATGGTGGCACCAATCCCGCAACGGTCATGACGAATCTGTCGATTTCATACGATCAGATTACCCAGAGCGCTTTTGCGGCCCAAGACCTGAGCGGTTATAGTGCCATCCTGCTGCAAGGATCGGCCGACGAAGAGTCTGCGTTCAATGATGGCATCGTGCCCAACATGAGCAAGGTGCAGAGTTACGTCGCCGGCGGTGGTCTGGTCTTGATCCACTATGCCGATCGGTCCAGTGGCACCAGTCCGACGATTGGGCCCTTGGGCGTGCAGAGCGTGCATGCCCTTGGCGAGACCGGCAATATTGCCGCAGGGTATGAAACCGACTCACTGTTCGCCAACGTCACGGATGCAAGCTTGGACAACTGGGGTTCTACTTCGCATGGTTATCTGACGAACCTGCCCGCAGGTGCCGACGTGCTTATCACAGACAGCGCGAATCGGTCTATCTACGCCCGCTATGACATTGGCTTGGGACAGGTCTGGATCACGACCATGACGCTCGAGTGGAAATACGCCGACCACGATGTTCTGATCAACGAAATTGACCTGGCCGGTCAGTTCGTGCCCGTTCCGGTTCCCGGCGCGGTGCTGCTGGGCATGCTGGGTTTGAGCTTTGCCGGTGTCCGGCTACGTAAGCGCGTGTGAGAGCCCTGCAGCGGTAGTCGTGTGTCTGACGTTCGTAGCGACCCTCCAGCGGTCGGCTACTGGCGGGCAAAACCATAGAACGAAAGGGGCTGTGAGCTTCGGCTTGCCAGCCCTTTCTTTACGCGCACGCCCCAGAGAGCACGCGGATTTGGCGAGCGAGAGCACGGTCCCAGACGGGCCCCGCGATATGGTACGATTGGAGCGTCCGCGGTCTGTAGCAGGGCTCTTCGGGGCAAAAAGCCCGTTCCCGGGCGTTTTCCTGGCAGCCGTCAGCTCCGGCGAAAGGTCGTGTTCGCGTAGGCCCGGTCCGCTTCGTCCGGAGCCTGCCTTGTTCGGCGGCCGTCAGAGCGGGCTCTGGGCGTGGTCCGATGGGCGAATTCTGCCCGAGAATTCCGCCGTCTAAGGCCGTTTTCTGGGGTATTTTCCTTGACATGACGGGAAGTTCCTGTTAACTTAACACAATAAGTCTGTTTCTGGTGTGATAAGGCCTGGTGAAGAGATGACCTACCGGAGAAGGGTGATATCACCATTCTAGCCTTTGCGCTTGCGCTGGCGGCGAGTGTCCGTGCCGACATGATGCCGGCGTTCCATGCTGATGCTACGCCTCAGCATTCGGCGCACGTGTGCAACGAGGCGAATCTCCAGCCTGCGAATGCGTGCGGCCCGCTCGTCGCCCTCGATCTGGACTTGCGGTCTCCTGTATTTCTCCCCAGCCTCAGTACGAACGGCGAGCGCACCAACCAGATGCAGGAGCCTGTGCAACTGTTGGCCCACGAGCGGGGCAGCCTTGATTTGTGTCTGTACGCCCTGATGGGTCTGGGCTTGTGCAGGTCGGCCCCGTGGGTGAAGAAGCTCCACTTTGGCGGCATCCCCGATTGGTACCACCACGGCGGGCCCTCTCAGATCGGCCATAGTCATCCCGTAGGACCCAATTGCCTCTGCTCTGCAGCGGTTTGCTTCGTTCAGCCGGACTGCAGAGCAGAGGATTTTATACCGCGGCACCGCCTCGGGACGATCGTGTCCCTCTGGCGCAACTCACAATTCACACCCAGCGTCCTTGCCTCTCGCGCACCTCCCGCCTGTTACTCCTGAGAGCGATCCTGACGGTGGTCATGATCGCGTCTGATCCGTGGCGTGGTCCCACGGTGGATAGCGTCGTGGTCTTGCCGTGAGATGAAGAAACAGACGGAGGTCACATGATGAAACAAATGGTTGTTCTGAGCGCGGTTACACTGGTGGTTCTCGCTACGCCCGCGCTGGCGGACCCGACTTTCTACGTTGCAGCGAACCCATATTCTGGCTGGAGTTCGACCCTGGACGTGCCGTGGCAGACGGCAGTGGGTTATTTCATAGAGCACGATTTGGACAACTTCGCGAACCATGCTGATATCGATGCTCTCGCGTTCGACTCCATCGTGGCTGATGTGGGCTTAGGCGGCTTGGGGGGCACGGCCTCGACGGCCGAGATTTTTGACGGCAGTTGGGGCGGGGCGGCGCGTGGATCAGTCTATGGCACCGTATACGAGAACGGTCTTCTCAACCGGGATGCGGCGGGGTCCACTCACGGCGACATCGTTTTTGAGTTCTCCACGCCCGTAGCGGGTTTTGGCGCGTGGGTGTACGACAACTGCGGGAGCTCCACCGAGAGTTTCCAGATGATCGTTACAGAGGTCGGCGGTTCGACGTTCACCTCCACTCTCCTGGAATCGGGCAACGGAGCCGTCCACTTTGTGGAGGGTTGGCTTGGGGCAACGTCTTCGGTTGGCATCACGAGCGTTGCCTATCGGGTGTTGGATACTAATACGGGTGGTGCCGTTCAGAGAAGCTTCGAAATGGATCATCTGCAGCTCAGCCCGGTCCCCGTTCCTGGTGCTATGCTCTTGGGCTTACTGGGTCTGAGCGTGGCGGGCGTGAAACTGCGCAAACGGGCATAAACACCCTGCCAATAGTTGAGAAGGAATGATCGGGAGGAGGACAGAGAATATGAGAGAAAAGGTAATCCATACGCAGTGCATGTTGGCTCTTGTCGTTGCGCTGGTGTTCACGGCGACGGCCTCAGCCGACCTTTTCTACGAGGACTTCGAGACTGATCTCTCCGCCTGGGTGGGTAAGGACGGCACGTCGAGTTCGCACCACGGGGAACTCGCTCTGGATCCTTGGGATTCCACCAACCAGGCGCTTCGGTTCAGCCAGACGAATCTCGGCGGGGACATCTTTGCCACCGCAGCGGGTTTCGCCGTCACGCCGGGCCAGCAGTATACGATCTCGTTCCGCTACCTGGGCGATCCTCAACTCGGTGGGACGCCGGGAGATCTCGGTGGCTACGCCGGTATCTCCAGTGGCTTCCCGGACACCCACATATGGTACTATGGGACCAACACGGTCAGCGGTGCTGCGCCTGTGCTGGTGGACGATGGCTACTGGCACGACTACAGCTACACGTTCACCGCGTCTGCTGGCATGAACCCGGTCCATCTGATGTTCGAGGATTTCTACGCGCCGGGCTTTGGCCTTGCCAACGTAGCGCGGGATGTCTACTTCGACGACATCCGTCTCGTTCCTGTTCCCGCGGCGGTTCTCCTGGGTCTGCTGGGTCTGGGCGTGGCCGGCGTGAGACTGCGTAAGCGTGCATGAAGCGGAATCGGAGCCGGCTCGGATCTGAAGCG
>CAZGRF010000215.1:0-6528 GCA_964527825.1 uncultured Pirellulales bacterium | reverse complement strand
GTGTGCTCGGCGCCACGACGGGCGATCCGGACGGCGATGGCGACCGCGATCTGCTGGTGTTCACGGATAAGGCGATCCATCTCTACCTAAATGCGGGTGGTTTTCGCTTCGAGCACGATTCCGATTTCACCGAGCGCTGCGGGCGCAGCGGCGCCTCGGGCGGCCAGTTCGTTGACATCGACAACGACGGGGACCTCGACATCGTCGTGGCCGACCGTCTGCGGCCCGCTGGGAAACGCGGTCCGGCTCTGCTCGTCAACGAGTGGCCTCGACGCCGTTTCACGGATGCAGCGGAGATCGACCCCGGCAATCTCCTCGCGGCCATCGCGTTCGATGGGTACGCCAGTTGTGTCGCCGCAGACTTCACGGCCGACGGGACGTGCGACGTGTTCCTCGCGCCCGCGGGCACCGAGCCCTTCCTCATCGAGAACGTCACGAAGGGGGGCCACTGGCTCCAGGTGGACCTGCAGGGTATCCAAGGTCAGGATGGCAAGTCGCGCTCGAACAACTCTGCCATTGGGGCCCGCGTCGATGTCAAGGCCGGCCTGACTTCCCAGCAGCACTTGGTCGGAGTCCCTTCCGGGCCGGTGGCGTCGCCACCGCCGCGCGTGCACGCCGGCCTGGGTTCACACACGCAGGTGGAGTGGCTTCGCATCACGTGGCCGGACGCGGTCCTCCAGGCGGAGCTCGAGCTGCCCGCCGACCAGTTGGTGAAGATCGCTGAGGTCCAGCGGAAGGTTTCTTCCTGTCCGCACTTGTTTGCCTGGAACGGCTCACACGTCGAATTCGTGTCGGACTTTGGCGGCATGGGCGGCGTTGGATACCTCGTTGCTCCGGGCGAATATGCCCCGCCCGATTCGACGGAATACGTTCCCGTTCCGAACCTGGCGCCGCGCGACGGCGAGTATCTGCTTGAGGTGGTCGAGCCGCTCGAAGAGATCGTGTACATGGATGAAGTCAAGCTGTTGGCTGTCGATCATCCGATCGGAACGAGCATCTACCCCAACGAGATGATGGCGGTCAATGCGCCCGCCCCTAATTTCGAGCTTTTCTGTGTCGGAGAGACGATTGAGCCCGTCCGGGCGTCTGACCATCGAGGCGTGGATGTCACGGAGGCGATCAAGACGGTGGATCGGGTCTATGCGGGACCGGCCGAGCCTGATCCTCGCTTCGTCGGCTACGCGGAGAATCACTTCGTCGACCTGGATTTCGGCGAGCGTCTGTCGTTTGTGCCGCCCGGCACGCGTCTGGTGCTGTTCCTTTACGGCTGGGTCCACTACGGCTATTCGGCCACCAATTTCGCCGCCGGCCAGGCAGGCATTGCTCTGCAAGCGCCGAGCATTTACGTGGAACGCCAAGGCCGCTGGGTCGAGCTATTCCACGAGGTAGGATACCCGGCCGGCATTCGCCATACGATGACGTTGGATGTCACGGGCAAGCTCCTGCCCACCGATCGGCGCCTCCGGGTGGCGACCAACATGGAGCTCTACTGGGACCAAATCTTCGTGGCGCCGGTTCTCAGTGAGACGCCGGTCCGCGTTCAGGCCATCGCGCTCAGTGCCGCCGACCTTCATTTCTTGGGTTACCCCCGGGAGTATTCACCGGACGGCCGGCAGCCCAATCTCTATGACTATGCCCAGGTGGACCGGGCCTTGCCCTGGAAGATCATGCGTGGCGCGTACACGCGCTACGGAGACGTAACGGCGTTGCTGGAGGAGCCCGACGATCGCTACGTGATTATGGGACCGGGCGAGGAAATCACGCTGCGCTTTCCGGCAGACGCGGCCGGGGGCGTGGCGGCAGGATACCGCCGGTCGTTCATTCTTAAGACCGATAGTTACTGCAAGGATATGGACCTATACACGGCGTATCCGGAGACCGTCGAGCCTTTGCCCTTTCACGGCATGAGCACATACCCCTACGGGCCTGACGAAGCGTATCCCGAAGACGAGAAACGTCTGCAATACCACCAGGAATTCAACACACGCCGTATACAGTAAGCCGATATGGTGATGAAAATCCCTAACTGGAGTGACGGATCATGGCCACAGAAAGCCAGCCGGCCAGACATGCGTCCAGCGGCAGCAATGCCGGAGAAGTGATGTGCGCGCTCGCTGGCGCGATGGTGCTCGGATTGTTTCTTTCGGTGTGCACCCTCTACGCCGAGCCTCAGGAATCTGCTTCAGCGGCGGGGCCTGCTGCGCAGCCCGGAGCCACCGCCGACGAGAAGAGACTGGCGTTCTTGCTGGATGAAGAAGTCCGTCTGGCTGAGAAACTGATCGAGGCGTTCCCCGACAGCGAGGAGCCCTTGGTCGTGATGGGCCGGGTCTACTCCAGACGCGGTGACACGGACCGGGCCGTCGAGTATTGGACCAAGGCCGTGCAGATGAATCCCCGGCGGATAGACGTGTACAACCAGATGGCCCAGGTTGCTGCACAAATGGACGAATACGAGAAAGCCATCTCGTTGTGGAACAGGGTTCTGGCGGTCGATCCGAACGCGAGGGGCACTCGCAATCAAATCGCCGACGCCTACATGAACCTGGGCCAGCACGACCGCACCATTGAGGCGGTCCGCGAGGAGATCAAGGTCTTCGGCGGCGACGCGGAAAGCTATTTTCGACTGGGTCAGGCCTACCAACACCTGCAGAAATACGAGGAAGCGAAGCAGAACTACGAGCATGTCCTCGCCCTGCAGCCTGGGCATAGGGAAGCCTACTATGGTGCGTACCTGGCCTGCGCCCGCCTGAAGCTGACCGAGGAAGCGAAGCGTTATTTTGCTCGCTTCAAGGAGTTGAAGGCCGAACACAAAGACGCTGTCCGGCAGTACGATGAGAGCTTACCGAGTGATCTCGATTGTGCTTATCAAAGCCTAGCGAAGCTATGCCTCGACACGCGCATGGTCCACGTGTATACGGGCCAGACCAAGGCAACGGAAGATGTGTTGCGCGCGATCATGAAGCTGGGCAGCGACAGTGTCGTCTATCTCAAACGGCTGGCCGAGTTGTGTGTGTCGATCCAGCGAGCGTCGGAGGGCCTGACCTTGTACAACCGCGTGGTCCAGATGGCTCCCGACGACAAGGAATGCCACTTGAACATAGGTCTGCTGGCGGTCCAGGTGGGTATGTTCGGTGAGGCCCAAAAGGCGTTTCAGCGGGTAATCGCCTTGGCCCCGGATGAGTACGTCGGTTATCAGGAGCTGTCGCGCCTGTATCTCAGGACAAAGACGAACCTGCCCGAGGCCCGCCAACTCGCGCAGAAGGCGGTCGATCTGGAGGCAAATGCCAGCACGTACTACGATCTCGGTCTGGCTTGCTATGCCAATGGCGACGCGGACAGCGGCTTGGCCGCCCTGAAACGCGCGGCCGAACTGGAGCCTGAAAACTCCAGGTACACCGAAGCGTATCAGATGTTCCAGAAGAGGAGCAGGGCGCAGTGATCGGTCGTTCCCGCATCGTTAGTACAGGCATCGTGGTCCGGGGCGCAGCAATCTTCGTCTTGGTCATCTTTGGCGGTACGTTCGGTGCCGAGCCCAAGAGCACCGTCTTGCTGAAGGACGTAACGACCCAGACAGGCATCACTTTCCAGCACCGCGACGGTTCAACCGGCCAACACTATATCGTGGAACTCGTAGCCTCGGGTCTGGCCCTCTTCGACTATGACAACGACGGTGACATCGACATCTACTTCCTCAACGGCGGTGCCCTGAGAGGAACCCACTACGAAACCCCTCCGCGCAATGCGATGTATCGCAACGACGGCAATTGGAAGTTCACGGACGTCACGGAGCAAAGCGGCCTGGGTGACCTTGGGCATGCATTGGCTGTGGCCGTCGGGGACTACGACAATGACGGCGACGAGGACGTCTACGTGACGAACTTCGGGCCTAACGTCCTGTTCCGCAACAATGGTGACGGAACGTTCACTGACGTCACCGCCGAGGCCGGCGTGGATGACGGCTTCAAGCTGGGAGCCGGGGCCAATTTCCTCGATGTCGACAAGGACGGTGACCTCGACCTGTTCTCGTCGAGCTATATCGCTTTCACTTATGAGAACCACGCGGAACGGACGATTGGCGGGATTCCCATTTACGTCGGCCCCCGTGCCTACGATCCGACGCCGGACACCCTGTATCGAAACAACGGTGACGGCACCTTCACGGATATCAGTGATGAGTCGGGCATATCCAGCGCCCGGGGCAACGGTATGGGGACGGTCTGTGCCGATTTCGACAACGATGGCGATACCGACATCTATGTAGGCAACGACGGGATGCAGAATTTCCTCTGGCAGAATGACGGCACGGGCAAGTTCGAAGAGATTGGCCTGCTGGCTGGTGTTGGCTGCGACATGAACGGCAACGACATGGGCACGATGGGCGTCGGATGCGGCGACTACGACAATGATGGTCGGCTGGATTTCTATGCTACGGCCTACCAGGACCAGTTGCCTTCCCTTTACCGCAACTGCGGCGACAACCTTTTTGAAGACGTCAGTCTCATCACGGGGGCCGGGGCCGGCGCTAACCGCACAGTGACATGGGGGAACGATTTTGTCGATTTCGACTATGATGGTGATCGAGATCTCTTCGTCGCGCTGGGCCACCTCCAGGACAATATCGAGCTGTGGGATAAGCGCAGCCCCTATCACGCCACCAATGAGCTGTACATGAACACCGGTGACGGCAAGTTCGTCAACGTCTCAAACTTGAGCGGGGACGGCATGAAGGTGAAGCTCAGCAGTCGCGGCGCCGGCTTCGACGATCTTGACAATGATGGCGACGTCGATGTGGTTGTTCTGAACTCGCGGCGCGAGCCGACGATCTTGAGAAACGACTCACCGCATCTGGGTCATTGGCTTCAGGTCAAGTTGCGCGGGACCAAGACCAATCGTGACGGTGTCGGAGCCCACGTCAAGGTCTTCGCGGGTGACTTGACACTCGTGGACGAGGTACACAGCGGTCGCGGCTACCAGAGCCACTACGGCACGCGCCTTTATTTCGGCTTGGGCAAGCGCACCCAAGTGGACCGCGTCGAAGTCCGTTGGATCGGCGGAGGCGTGGATACCTTCCAGGATATCAAGATCGACAGCCTCGTGGCCCCCGTCGAAGGTCAATCCAAGCCGAGCAACTAACGCTCCCGTGCCGGCGTGGGCTGGACGAGCGGATACACGCGTCCGCCCCGTACTATGCCGAGGCTGACAGGCCTGGCGTTGGCCCCGGTTGTGTCCCAACGGATTTCGCCACTGACACCTTGCCACGGCGATATGTCCTTGAGTGCATCCCGTATCCGCGTCCGGTCCAGCCCGCCCCGGCGGATGGCCGCGATAGTCATGGTTGTGGCGTCATAGGTGTGTGCCGCCAGGTAATCGGGCTGCCGGCCAAAGCGCTCGGCGAAGTCCTGCTCGAACTTCCGCGGGGCGGCGGATGTGGCGCAGAGGAAGGGACATATTATGCCGTCGCCGCCGTTGCCGGCTTGCTCGATGAACGCGCGGCTTCCCATCCAAGGTCCGCCAAAGACCGCGCCTTGGTACCCGCCGGCACGCAGCGTACTGAGCATGCGGGCGCTATTGCGGGCGTCGGCAATCAGGACAACCGCTTGCGGATTGATGCCCAAGAGCTTCTCCAGTACGCTGGGGAAGGGTGGCTGTCGGGCCTCCAGCTCGAAGTGAAACGCGGGGGCCAGCCCTCTGTCCTTGAGGGCTTTGAGCAACTCGACGACGAACAGGTGAGAATCATGATCCACCGTGGAGACCATCACGAACGGCTTGGCCTGGACGTTCGACGCGATTGCGGGAGCCAGAACGGCGGCCTGCACGTGATCCTGCGGCACGCACGAGAACATCCAGGGGACGCTCGCCTGGTTGACTGATTTATCCGTCGCGGCCGGGTTGACCAGCGTCAGGCGCGCCTTTGCCACCACCTGTTCGGCCAGGTGCGTGGAGGGCCCGTCGATGCCGCCGATGACCGCCCAGACCTTGTGTACGTACGCCATGCGTGCCACATCCGAGACGCCGGTACCCCACGGATTCTCCGACCAGCCCGGAACCAGGCGAAACGGTATGCCTCCGTATCCTCCGGCCGCGTTGGCCTGCTCAACGGCCAGCGACGCCGCACACCACATGTCACCGGCGACCGGATGGGAGGCGGACGCGGGGCCGAAATAGCCGATAAGCACCTCCGTGACATCAGCGCTGCCGGGCGCCGCTGCCTGTACTGTGCCCGCCAGGGCAACGCACACGTAGAGATGAACGGAGCGCATTCGAGTTCAGTCTCAGCTCTTTATCGCTTGGAGACCTGGGCGGAAGCGGCTTCGGTTCTGTCACGTGGCGGCGTGAACTGCCGCGGTACGCCGAGGTCCTCACGCGAGTGGTATTTCCACTCCCCACCTTCACAGGTGGCCAGATACACCTTGCCGACGTCGTCCAGCGCGGCGCTCAAAGCGATGTCTCCTGTCGCACCCTCCCAAGGCTGTGCGCGGTGCGCCAGGACGTCGCGAATCTTGGCGCGGTTGAGTCCGGCCACCTGGA